>CALLYR010000001.1 GCA_937859005.1 uncultured Paracoccus sp.
CGTTCGCCCCCTGTGCTGCGTCCCGGCGGTCAGTCTGGTCGGCCGGGCCACCGACCTGCCCGATGGACATGGGCCTGACCGCCCGGCTGATCGCGGGGGCATCACTGGTCGTCACGGTCGATACGATGACCGCGCATCTGGCGGGCGCGCTGGGACGGCCCGTCTGGCTGCTGGTCAAGCACGATCCCGACTGGCGCTGGCCGGTGGATAAGGATCGCACCCCCTGGCGCCCGTCGATACGCGTCTGGCGCCAGCACCGGCCCGGCGACTGGCAGGGCATGACGGCGCGGCCGAGCGCGGCGCTGGCCCCTGGACCCTTGCCCGCCGGGCAGCAGGCAGGAGGACGATGGACCTTGACCTTCACGCTCTGCCGCTGGTCCCCGTGTCCTGGGGCGAGCTGATCGACAAGATCACGATCCTGGAAATCAAGGCGGACCGGATCGCGGATTCCGTCGCCGGCTTTGGCCGGGCCGGGGATCGCGCCGCTGATCGAGCGGCTGCGCGGCATCAACCGCATCCTGTGGCAGGTCGAGGACGACATCCGCGCGCATGAGGCCCGCCAGCAGTTCGACGGGGACTTCATCGCGCTCGCCCGCGCCGTCTATCGCACCGACGACGACCGCTCGGCCGTCAAGCGGGCGATCAACCTGACGCTCGGCTCGGCCTTGGTCGAGAAGAAATGCCGACCCGCCGCCACGGCAACGGGCAGCCCGGCGTCCTGACGCCGCTCCGCCGGGAACGCTGCGTCCCCTGCCGGGTTTCTTCCCATGGCAAAAGCCTGCAGCGGGGGAGGACCACCGATGACGGATCGGACGAAAGAGCGTCACGACATGGTGGCGCGGCAGATCGCGGGCCGCGGGGTCGCCGATCCGCGGGTGCTGGATGCAATGGGCCGGGTTCCGCGCGAGGATTTCGTGGACCCCGCGCAGCGGGCCGAGGCCTATGCCGACCGGCCGCTGCCGATCGGGGCGGGCCAGACGATTTCCCAGCCTTATGTCGTGGCCCTGATGCTGGAAGCGGCCGAGCTTGCCCCCGGCCAGCGGGTGCTGGAGATCGGCGCCGGTTCCGGCTATGCCGCCGCCGTCGCCGCCTGCATCGTGGACGAGGTCTGGGCCGTCGAGCGGATCGAGGATCTGGCCACCCGCACGCGCCACCGGCTGGCCGATCTGGGTTACCACAATGTGCAGGTCCATCACGACGACGGATCCGAAGGCTGGCCGGAGAAGGGACCCTTCGACGCGATCCTGGTTGCGGCCAGCGGCCCCGCGGTGCCGCAGGCATTGATGCGCCAGCTGGTCGTGGGCGGGCGGCTGGTGATGCCGGTGGGGGAACGTCATGGCGCGCAGCGGCTGGTCCGCGTCCGCCGCCGCGGAAAGGATGACTTTGTCACCGAGGATCTGGGCGGGGTCACCTTCGTCCCCCTGATCGGCACCGGCGGCTGGGCCGATCAGGGCGCATCCGCACGCCCCCCCCTCGCCGGTCCCGCCGGTGTGCTGGCCGCGATGGCCGAACCCTTTGACGAGATCGGCGACCTTTTCGCCGCCCGTTTCGACCGCTTTGCCGACCGCAGGGTGGTGCTGCTGGGCGAATCCAGCCACGGCACCGCCGAATTCTATCGCGCCCGCGCCGCGATCACCCGGCGGCTGGTGCGCCAGCACGGTTTCGACGTGATCGCGCTGGAGGCCGACTGGCCGGATGCCGCGGCGCTGGACCGCCGCGTGCGCCACCGCGACGGCACCGCGCCGGCGGCGCCGTTCCAGCGTTTCCCGCGCTGGATGTGGCGCAACCTCGAATTCGCGGCACTGG
Source organism: uncultured Paracoccus sp. (assembly GCA_937859005.1). Lineage (GTDB taxonomy): Bacteria > Pseudomonadota > Alphaproteobacteria > Rhodobacterales > Rhodobacteraceae > Paracoccus. The sequence continues at coordinate 1,807 of CALLYR010000001.1, forward strand.
TCGAATGGCTGCGGCGCGAGAATGCCGAACGCGGGGAATCGCAGCGGGCGGGGATCTATGGGCTCGACCTCTACAGCCTGGGCGCCTCGATGGAGGCGGTGCTGGACTATCTGGAGCGGGTGGACCCTGAGGCCGCGGCCGTCGCGCGCGGCCGTTACGGTTGCCTGACCCCCTGGGCGGACGAGCCCGCCCATTACGGCAGCGCCGTCCTGCGCCAGCGTTACGACAGCTGCGAACAGGCGGTCGTCGCCCAGTGCCGCGACATGATGCAGCGCCGCATCGAGGGCGATCCCGACAGCTACCTGGACGCGGCGCAGAATGCGCGGCTGGTCAGTTCGGCGGAACGTTACTATCGCGTCATGTATCA
>CALLYR010000002.1 GCA_937859005.1 uncultured Paracoccus sp.
CAGTACACGGCGCTGTACAAGCCGTTCCACCTCATCGGGCTGGAACTGGGCATCGCCTATGCCAAGCTCGGCGCCCGCGTCACAGTGGTCGAGGCTGCGCCGCGCATCCTGCCGCAATACGATGCCGAGCTGACGCGGCCGGTGGCGCAGCGGCTGACGCAGCTTGGCATGCGCGTGCTGACGGGCGCGCGGGCAGGCGGGCTTTCCGACAGCGGCGCGCTGCGCGTCGCCGGCGTGGATGGGGCCGAGGACATCCATGCCGACAAGGTCCTGGTGACGGTCGGTCGCCGCCCCCGCGCCACCGCCGCCGGGCTCGATCGCCTGCGGCTGGACATGGCCGGCCCGTTCATCCGCATCGACGAGCGCTGCCGGACCTCGATGACAGGGGTGCTGGCCATCGGCGACGTGACCGGAGAGCCGATGCTGGCCCATCGCGCCATGGCGCAGGGCGAGATGGTGGCCGAGCTGGTCGCGGGCCAGCCGCGTGTCTGGGACAAGCGCGCGATCCCGGCCGTCTGCTTCACCGACCCGGAAATCGTCAGCGCGGGGCTATCCCCCGACGAGGCCAGGGCACAGGGGCAAGAGGTCGTGACCGGGCTTTTCCCCTTTGCCGCCAATGGGCGGGCGATGACCGCGGACGACGAATCCGGCTTTGTCCGCGTCACGGCGCGCGCCGACACGCATGAGGTGCTGGGCATCCAGGCAGTGGGCGCGGGCGTGTCCGAAATGGCCGGCGGCTTCGCGCTGGCGCTGGAGATGGGCGCGCGGCTCGAAGACATTGCCGGAACGGTCCACGCCCATCCAACCCGCGGCGAAGCCCTGCACGAGGCCTGCCTGCGCGCCCTCGGCCACGCGCTGCATATCTGAAGGCGCAGGCAATTGCCGGCGGCTGCCGGGTCAGTGCGGCACGGGAATCGCATTCGCAAGATCGTCCGGTGCAGAACCCTGTGCCGCGGCCCTTGCGCGTCTCATTGCCTGTCAGTGTGCGGGCAAGGGCGATGGCCATGCCCTTGCCGTGCTTCTTCCGGGATCGTCGCGGCCGGGTGCCGCCGGGGAAGCGGCCCTTGCGGCCAGCCTGTTCCCCTGGCGACGATCTGCACCAGGCTCGCCGGCTTGCGCGCCATGCCGCCCACCATCCGCGGCCGCGCGCGTGCATCTGTGCGGGGCCCGCGGCATCGCCCCCCGTCACCTGCGGCACGCGGCCGAGGCGCTGCACGGCATGATCGCTGTGCCGCGAAGCGCTGGCGCTTGTCGAAACCCTCGGGAAGTCAGGCAGTGGACCGCTCAGTTCCGAGCGGTTCCATATGCAGGACACGACCCCGGATCAGCTGAAGTCAGGTAACACGCATGGACAGGCGGCGCACGGGCAAGCCCGCACATGCCGGGTCCCGTGTGGCCGCTCTGCCTGACGGCTCTGCGGAAGACCGAGACAAAGGGAAGGGGGCGGCCTGAAAGGGCCAGTTCATTGCGCGGCTTGCCCCGCAGCGGCTGTTCGAACTGCCCTCCGCCGAGATGCAGGAGATGCTGCCCCGCCAGTGTCCCGATCCGGGCCAACTCACGCTGTTCGGCTTCGCCTGCGCCGCCCGTGACCACATTCCCCACCTCGGCCTGCGGCCCCGGCTGTGGGAGGACTGCGCGCAGGTCATGTCCGAAGAAGAGCCGAGGCTCCGCGTCCTCATCACCGATGCACGCTGCTCGGGTCCCGAGACCCCGGTCATCCGCCGCAGCAGCTACAGGCGCGGCATGGTCCGGGCCTGCCGCTCGGCAGCCTCAACCTGACAGGCCACCTGATCGGTCTCAATGGACGCAGGCTCGCCGAAGAACAGGCGCGGGAGCGGTGAGACGGGCTCGCATTTCCACCTTGCGGCGCAGCGGTGTTGCGGTGTTGCGGTTCAGGTTGCCGGCAACCCCAGCGATTCAGAGCCCGTATCCGCCCCTGCGAACGCCAATCTGCCGAGGAGCGGGGCAGGAATCGGACACAGCTCCAGCGTTTCGTTCCTCGCCGTGAGTGCAAGGGCCAGGAAGTCGTGGGCGCATCGCCGCCCCTCGGACCCGACGCAGCCCGAGGAGCATTCCGGCGACCTCCGCCGGCTGGCGGACGGTTGCGGCAGATTCCGGCCCGGCCCGGAAAGGTCGAGGGCACCGACTGGCGAAGCATCGGATTTCGTGCTTTACGAAGCCGCTCTCTCTGAAGGAACCTGCCGATGCAGAGCCCTGCGCCTCTGACAATCCTTGGCCTTGTCGCCCTTGCCACCACGGCGATCGTCTGCGGCGATACGGCCGGCAAGATGCTGACGGGGGCAGGGGTGCAGCCGATGTTCGTGGCATGGTCGCGGTTCGCGCTGGCCGCCCTGCTGCTCGCCTGGTCGCTGGGCCTGCGGCGATCCAACCTGGGCCGCCTGCTGGACTGGCGGCTGATCCTGCGGGCGGCGCTGATCGTAGGCGGCATCGCCTCGATCCTGACCGCGCTGCGGACCGAGCCGATCGCCAATGTCTTCGGTGCCTTCTTCATCGGGCCGGTCGTGGCCTATGTGCTGTCGGCCCTGCTGCTGGGCGAGCGCGCGTCCTGGGCGCGCACGGTGATGCTGGCGCTGGGGTTCGCAGGCGTGCTGCTGGTGGTCCGGCCGGGCGGCGAGATGGGCACCGGCATGATCTTTGCGCTGATGGCGGGCGGGTTCTACGGCGCCTATCTCGTCGCGACGCGCTGGCTTGCACCCTTTCACCCGTCGCCCTTCCTGCTGGCCTCGCAGCTGGTGATCGGGACGATGCTGCTGCTTCCTGCGGGCCTCGCCAGCATTCCGGCAAGCGCCGATCTGCGGATCTGGGGGCTGGTGATCGTCAGTTCGCTGGCCTCGGCCTTCGGCAACTATCTGCTGGTGGTGGTGAACCGGACGACGCCCGCGACGGTCTCGGCGCCACTGATCTATTTCCAGCTGATCGCCGCCACCGTGATCGGCTTTCTTGTCTTCGGCGACTGGCCGGAACCGCTGGCGCTGCTCGGCCTGGCCGTGATCTTTGCCTCGGGTCTCGGAGGGCTGGCGCTGGCGCCGATCCGCCGTTCCGGCTGAGGCTGCAGGCGGACAGGGGAACTTGCCAGGCGGCCCGGCATCTGCCGATGCGCGAACCGCCTGCCACAGCCTGAACGACCGCATCTTCGGTGAGGGCTGATAACTGCGGGTCAGGATCTTCGGGCAATCCATCAGCGCAAGGCCGTGGATACGATTCCGATGCCTTTCGTCTGCGGCGCCCAGCTGCGAGAGGTCCGGCCGAGCGGCTTCCCTGCCGATGGCGCAGGCGCTTGCGTGCAATGGGGGCGTTCCGGTCGCGGCATATCCTGCTGCCGGATTTCCACCGTGCCGTGATCCGCGATCCGGACGGGAATGCGGCTGCCCGCCTTTCCCGGCCGACCTGCGCCGGAACGTCAATGGATGGGCACGATATCCGATGGCCCCGCGAACCACGTCACCCGCTCAGCGCCCGCATCATCAGGACCGATCCGCTGACGACGGCGAAGGCCAGGACCGAGACGCGCATGGCCTTGCCGCCGATCCGGGCATGGGTCACCCGCGACAGCCAGGTGCCGGCCGCAACGAAGGGCAGAAGCCAGAGCGCGCCCCGAAGCTGTTCGACGCTGATCTGTCCCGCAGCCACCAGCAGGGCCAGCGACATGATTTCGCCCAGGATAAAGCTGACCGCGACCGAGGCGCGCAGCACCGGCGCGGTCGCGTGCTGGTAAAGCAGCGCCAGCGGCGGG
>CALLYR010000003.1 GCA_937859005.1 uncultured Paracoccus sp.
CCCTTGCCGCCCACGAAAAGATCGGCGTCGGTCCCGGTGGTCCCGCCGATCAGTTCGGCCTGGGTGAACAGGAACTGATCCGCGCCAGTGCCGCCCCGGCACAGGTCGCTGCCCAGCCCGTCGATCAGGACATCGCGCCCGTGGCCGCCGAACAACCGGTCCGATCCCTCGTCCCCGTCCAGGACATCCCTGCCGTTCTGGCCCAGCAGCAGGTCATTGCCGGTCCCCCCCGAAACGAGGTCATGGCCGTTGCCGCCCCGGACCGTGTCGCTGCCGCTGCCGCCGAAGCCGAAATCCGACCCGGCCCCCAGGCGGATCGCGTCGTCGCCTTCCAGCCCCAGCACGAGGTCGGTCCCGTGCCCCGCGGCCACGCTGTCCGGTCCGGCGCTCAGCGCGGTCGGGTCATGTTCCAGCGCAAAGGCCGTATAGGCGCCCAGAACCCCGTGGGTGGCCGCCGAGGGATGCAGCGGGTTCCAGAAGGCCACCTGATCTTCGTCGTACCCGGCCAGCGCGTCGGGAGCCCCGGTTTCCAGCGTGAGGCCATAGGGCGCGATCAGCCCGAAGCCGGAAGGGTCCTCCATGATCGCATGGGTGATCGGACGCATGTCGAGAAGCCGCACGTCCTGACCCTGCGCCTGAAGCGCCCCGACCCCCTGCGCCAGGGCGGCGCTGTGGGCGGCCGACATCGCGTTGAACTGGCCGGCCTGAACCGGGTCCATGGCGGCAAAGGCCGGAAAGAAAAGGGGCAGGGGCAGGGTGGCGATGACAACCTCGCCCATTCCCAGCGCCAACAGATCCGTCGCGGCTGTCAGCGTGGCCTGCACCGCCGCCCCGATGACGGCCGGCGCGTCGGACGGGGTCGAGATCCTGAAGAAATCGTTGCTGCCGGCCAGGATGAATCCGGTCGCCTTGCCAAGCGGGGTGCAGGCGGTCTCGGCGGCAAAGCGGTCCACCTGGGCGCCGAGATTGATGTCGAGATCGAGCCGGGGATCGGTTGGAGGCACGAGCAGCGCGTCCGTGAAGCCCAGTTCGGTGAAGAAATCGCCCAAAGACTGGCTGCCCG
>CALLYR010000004.1 GCA_937859005.1 uncultured Paracoccus sp.
CCCGCCGATCATGTAATGCCATCCGGGAAGGGATCAAAGGCGCGCGCACCGGAATGGCCGGGCGCCATCCCGGTCCCCGGACCGGCGCCTTCAGGGGTCCGGCAATCTCGGGGTCGGGGGCGTGACGTGGGCGCGGGACGGACCGAGCGGGTGAGGTTCCAGGACCAAGGCCAGCGTTTCCGCGCGCCCGGCCTTTCAGGCTCCCAGGATGCGGCGCAGGTCGGCCGCTTCGGGTTGCTCTTCGAAGACCAGCTGATCCTCGATATGCCGCAGGTGGCGGTCGATCAGTTCGCTGGCCTTCACGCCGTCGCGCATCCTGATGGCCGTGGCGATCGCGGCGTGCTCGTCGTCCTCGCACAGGACATGGTTCGAGCCCGCGAAGAACCCGATGATGAGCGAACTGCGCATGATCAGTTCGCGCAGGAAATCGGCCAGGACATCGTTGCCGCTGATCCGGGCGACGACCATGTGGAACTCGCCCGACAGGCCGATCGCCCGCGCCCGGTCCCCGCCCGTCCGGGCCGCCGCCTCGGCGCGGACCGCCTCCTCCAGTTCGGCAAGGTCGGCCTCGGTGGCGTGAAGGGCGGCATTGCGGGCCAGGGTCTTTTCGATCGCCCGGCGCGCCTGGAACACGTTGCGCGCCTCCTGCTGGCTGGGCACGCGCACAAAGGCGCCGCGGTTGCGCTTCAGTTCGACCGTCTTGCGGGTGGCCAGCACGACCAGGGCGCGGCGCACGTCGGTCCGGCTGCAGTCATAGATCTCGCACAGTTCAGGCTCGCCCAGCTTGGTCCCGGCCTGAAGCCGCTGTTCGAGGATCGCGCCGATGACGCCGTCCACGATCCGGTCTTCTGCCCTGTCTTCCATGGAATCGATCGAAGGTCCGTCGTGCAAGGCCGCCCCCTGAAGGCAGAGCGCCTGAATCTATGCCGGCGACACGGGCAGCACAAGCCGCAGAAATGGCGACACTGTCTCAATGAATCGTTGACAGACCAATGTGGAATCGTTGACGATCCGCCTCAGACCAGTTGCGGAGGCATCCATGAAGATCCTGCTCGTCAATCCCAATGCGACCGCCTCGATGACCGAGAAGATCGCGGAAAGCGCGCGCCGCGTCGCGGGTCCGGGGGTCGAGATCGTCGCCCGCACCGGCGAGGGATCTCCGGCCAGCATCGAGGGCCATTTCGACGAGGCGATGTCGGTGCCCGCCCTGCTGCGCCATGTGCGCGCGGGCGAACAGGAAGGCGTCGCAGGCGTCGTGGTCGCCTGCTTCGACGATCCGGGCATCGGCGCCTGCCGCGAGCTGGCCAGCGGCCCGGTCATCGGCATCGCCGAGGCCGCGATGAAGGCCGCGACCATGCTGGCCACCAGCTTTTCCGTGGTGACCACCCTGCCCCGTTCGGTCCCGGTGATCGAGGAACTGGCGCGCCGCTATGGCGTGGACCACCAGTGCCGCAAGGTCCGCTCGGCCAGCATCCCGGTGCTTGCGCTCGAAGAGGAGGGATCGGGCGCGAAGGAAAAGGTCCGCGACGAGATCCTGCGCGCCATCCGCGAGGACAACTGCGAGGCCATCGTCCTGGGCTGCGCTGGCATGGCCGACCTGACCGGCTGGCTCAGCCGCGAAACGGGCGTTCCGGTGATCGACGGC
>CALLYR010000005.1 GCA_937859005.1 uncultured Paracoccus sp.
GCGGGGGCGGCGTTGTCGTCCGCCATGCGGACCGGGCGGAAGGCGGGACAGGATCGGAACGACCGCGATGAGCGTTGAGGCATCCTCGCCGGACCCGACGACCGGACCGCAGGGCGGGAACCCCTGGACCGCGCAGATCATCACCCTATTCCCCCAGGCGTTTCCCGGCACGCTGGGTCTGTCGCTGACCGGTCGCGCGCTGGCCGAAGGTCTGTGGGACCTGCGCACCGTCGCCTTGCGCGATTTCGGCATCGGCCGGCACCGCAATGTGGACGACACGCCCGCAGGCGGCGGCGCGGGCATGGTGATCCGCCCCGACGTCATGGCCGCGGCCCTGCATGCGGCGCGGGACGGCCATCCCGGACTGCCCGTCGTCTATCTGTCGCCGCGCGGGCGGCCGCTGACCCAAGCCATTGCGCGCGAACTGGCGCAGGGACCGGGGGTCACGCTGATCTGCGGCCGGTTCGAGGGCGTGGACCAGCGCGTTCTGGACGCATTCGACGTGACCGAAATCAGCATCGGCGATTACGTCCTGACCGGGGGAGAGATCGCCGCTCAGGTCTTGATCGACGCGACGGTGCGGCTTATACCGCGCGTGCTGGGGAATCAGGCGTCGCTGGCCGAGGAATCCTTTTCCGACGGCCTGCTTGAACATCCGCAGTATACGAAGCCTGCCGTCTGGGAAGGCCGCAGGGTTCCCGATGTTCTTCTGTCGGGACACCACGCGGCCATTTCGCAATGGCGGACGGACGAGGCCGCAAGGCTGACCAAGGAACGCCGCCCCGACCTGTGGCGGGCATATGCCGAACGGCATGTGGACCCGGCTAAGGACCGACAGCTCTCGGGCGCATCAGACCAATCGCGGGACCGCCGCGAGCATCAGAAGGAACCATTGCGATGAACCTGATCGCGCAGATCGAGGCCGAGCAGATCGCTGCGCTCGGCAAGGACATTCCCGACTTCAAGGCCGGCGACACCGTGCGCGTCGGCTACAAGGTGACGGAAGGCACGCGCGCGCGCGTGCAGATGTATGAAGGTGTCGTCATCTCGCGCAAGGGCGGCGAGACGATCGGTGCATCCTTCACCGTCCGCAAGATTTCCTTTGGCGAAGGGGTCGAACGCGTCTTCCCGCTGTATTCGACCAACATCGATTCGATCACGGTCGTCCGCCGCGGCCGCGTCCGCCGCGCCAAGCTGTATTACCTGCGCGACCGCCGCGGCAAGTCCGCCCGGATCGCCGAAGTCACCAACTACAAGCCGAAGGCCCCCAAGGCCGACGCCAACGCCTGAGGTCGCGCGCGATGAAAGCCGAAATCCACCCCGCCTATCACATGATCACCGTCAGGATGACGGATGGCACGACCTATCAGACCCGTTCCACCTGGGGGAAAGAGGGCGACACGATGGCGCTCGACATCGACCCGACCTCGCACCCGGCCTGGACCGGCGGCTCGGCCAAGCTGATGGACACCGGGGGGCGCGTCTCGCGCTTCAAGAACAAATACGCGGGCCTGGGCTTCTGATCGCCCGCGATGCTGCGAATGGAAACGCCGCCCTTTCCGGGCGGCGTCTTTCGTTGAGGGGGGACGGGCGCGTCACCCCGACTGCGGCAGCTCGAAATAATTTGCCGGAATCCTGAAATAGCTGCGCCCGTCCGATTCGGGTTCGGGCAGCCGCCCGCCGCGCAGGTTGACCTGCAGCGCGTGCAGCATCTGCGCAGGCAGCGCCAGCGTCCTGTCGCGGCCCTCGCGCAGGGCGACGAACTCCTCCTTCAGGGTGCCGTCTTTCACATGCTGGTTGGTCAGCCGGTGTTCCGCCACCGTCGCCATGTAACGGGGCGGGTCGTTGCTGGACGGATAGTCGTGGCCGACGAACAGCCGGGTTTGCGCCGGCAGATCCAGGATCGCGCGGATGGAATCCCACAACTGGCCGGCGTCCCCGCCCGGAAAGTCGGCGCGGCTCGACCCCGAGGACGGCATCATCAGCGTGTCGTGCACAAAGGCCGCATCGCCCGCGACATAGGTGATGGACGCCAGCGTATGCCCCGGCGACAGCATGACCCGGACGGGGATGTCGCCGATGGCGAATTCCTCGCCATCGCGGAACAGCCGGTCCCAGGGGCTGCCATCCTGCGGCAGACTGTCGTCGTGATAGATCCCGCGCCAGAGCCTCTGCACCTCGACCACCTTTTCGCCGATGCCGCGCTTTGCCCCGCCCAGTCGTTCGGACAGCCAGACGGCCGCGGTGAAATGGTCGGCATGGGGGTGAGTGTCGAGAATCCATTCGACCTCGATCCCCTTGTCGCGGACATAGGCCAGGATCCTGTCGGCATCCGCGGTCCAGATGCGCCCGGCCTTGGGGCAGAAGTTCCACACCGGGTCCACGATCGCGCCCTTCATCGTTGCGGGATCGTGAAATACATATTGCAGGCTGCCGGTGGGGCGGTCGAAGAAATGCCGAACGATGGGACTGGCCGTCACGGGAGAATCCTCCTTGTCATATATTTATAATTGAATATGTCGGACGCCGACACTCTCGTCAACGTCCGGCTTCGGCGGTTGTCCACAGCTGTTTGCCCGGTCCGGCATGACTCGCCCGGCCCGCGCCGCTAGCCTTGCCCCCAATCGGGACGGAGCGATTCGTGGCGCATATCATCGTCGTCGGCAACGAAAAGGGCGGGTCGGGCAAGTCCACGACCTCGATGCATGTGGCGACCGCGCTGGCGCGGATGGGATATCGTGTCGGGGCGCTGGATCTGGACGTACGCCAGCGCAGCTTTGGCCGCTATCTGGAAAACCGCGTGGCGTATCTGGCGCACGAGGGTCTGGACCTGCCCACGCCGGAACTGGGCGAACTGCCGCGCGACGCCGCCGATCCGCTGTCCGAAGTCATGGCAGACCTGGACGCGCGCACCGATTTCATCGTGATCGACTGCCCCGGCTCGCATACCAAGCTGAGCCAGATGGCCCATGCGCTGGCCGACACGCTGGTCACGCCGATGAACGACAGCTTCATCGATTTCGACCTGCTGGCGCGGATGTCGCCGGACGGCAAGGTTTTGGGCCCGTCGATCTATGCCGAGATGGTCTGGGCCGCGCGGCAGATGCGCGGGCAGGCGGGGGCGGGGCCGATCGACTGGATCGTGCTGCGCAACCGCCTTGGCACGACCGAGATGCACAACAAACGCAAGGTCGGCGCGGCGCTGGATTCGCTGTCGAGGCGCATCGGGTTCCGGGTCGCGGCGGGGTTTGCCGAACGGGTGATCTTTCGCGAGCTGTTCCCGCGCGGGCTGACACTGCTGGACCTGCGCGACGCGGGCACGAC
>CALLYR010000006.1 GCA_937859005.1 uncultured Paracoccus sp.
GGCCGTCAAGAAGGTTCACAGCAAGTTTGCCGATAAATATGCGGACGCGCTCAAGGCCGAGAGCGCCGCTGGCAAGCCGCCCGCCGCGCAGGGGGGCAAGGACCCTTTCCCCCGCAGCTTCCAGCGAATGGGCATCCGCGATGGCGGCGATCAGCCCGTCGCTGTCCTCGATCGCCATATAGACATCGGTGGGCAGGCCCGTGTCCCGGACCAGCCAGCGTGTGTCCACGCCGCCGGCCTCGATGGTTTCGCACAGGGCATGGCCCTCGGCGTCGTGCCCGACGGCGCCAAGGACGGCGGGACGCAGGCCCCGCCGGGCCAGCGCCAGCGCCACGTTCAGCGCCACGCCCCCCGGTAGGTGCCGGATGCGGCCCGGCACGTCATGGCCCAGGTCCATCCGCCCCGCGCTGCGCCCGATCACATCCCACAGCACCGCGCCGATGCACAGGACGTCAGGGGCGGGCGCGGCGCCGGTCATGACAGCCGCAGCATCCGGTGCTTCTTGCGGCCGACGCTGACCTTCAGCCCGTCGCCGATGTCATCCGCCGACAGCATCCGCTGGGGGTCGGCGACGGCTTCGTTGTTCAGCCGCAGCCCGCCTTCGGCGATCAGGCGCTTGGCCTCCTTGCCGGAAGGCGCGATGCCCGTCCTGACCAGCGCCTGCACGACCGACAGCCCGTCGGCCAGATCGGCCCTGGGCAGGGTCACGATTTCCAGATCGCCGCCCGCGCCGCCCTGTTCGAAGACCTCGCGCGCGGTCGCCTCGGCGCGGGCGGCGGCGTCGCGCCCGTGCAGCAGGGTCGTGACCTCGTTCGCCAGGATCACCTTGGCCGCGTTGATGTCCGACCCGGACAGCGCACCCAGCCGGTCGCATTCCGAAACCGGCAGTTCGGTGTAAAGCTTCAGGAACCGTCCCACATCGGCGTCGGTGGTGTTGCGCCAGAACTGCCAGAACTCATAGGGCGACAGCATCGCGCCGTTCAGCCAGACCGCGCCGCCCGCCGACTTGCCCATCTTGCGTCCGTCGCTGGTGGTCAGCAGCGGCGAGGTCAGGCCCCAGACCTCGGCATCCAGCACCCGGCGGGTCAGGTCGACGCCGTTGACGATGTTGCCCCACTGGTCCGACCCGCCCATCTGCAGCCTGCAGCCGTGGATGCGATACAGCTCCAGAAAATCATAGGCCTGCAGGATCATGTAGTTGAATTCCAGGAACGACAGGCTCTGTTCGCGGTCCAGCCGCGACTTGACCGACTCGAACGACAGCATCCGGTTGACGGAAAAATGCCGTCCGATGTCGCGCAGGAAATCGAGGTAATTCAGCCGGTCAAGCCATTCGGCGTTGTTGACCATCGTCGCCCTGCCGTCGCCGTAATCGAGGTAACGGGCGAACACCTGCTGCATCCCGTCGATATTGGACTGGATCGCGTCGGGGGTCAGCAGGGGCCGTTCCTCGGACCGGAAGCTGGGATCGCCGATCCTGGTCGTGCCGCCCCCCATCAGCGTGATCGGCCGGTTGCCGGTCTTCTGGAACCAGCGCAGCATCATGATGTTCAGCAGATGCCCCACATGCAGGCTGGCCGCCGTCGCGTCATAGCCGATATAGGCCGTCACCTGCCCCTGGGTCAGCGCATCGTCCAGCGCCTGCATGTCGGTGCAGTCGGCGACATATCCGCGTTCCGTCAGCACGGTCAGGAACTCGGACTTGGGGTGATGGGTCATCGGCTTTTCCTTTCGTCACGTCAGCCTATACAGGCCGCAGGTTCCAAGGAAAAGCAGGGCGGATCGGGGCGGATGCTGGTGCTGGGGATGATGTCGGGCACCTCGCTGGACGGGGTGGACGCGGCGGTGCTGGATACCGACGGCGAGGCGATCCTTGGTTTCGGGCGCAGCGGCTTTCGCCCCTATGCGGCGGCAGAAGCGGATATGCTGC
>CALLYR010000007.1 GCA_937859005.1 uncultured Paracoccus sp.
GCGACCCGATCGCGGCGGCGACCGCCGCCTGCCGCATCGGGCTGATCTCGGCCACGCTGAACCGGCTGGCGGCGCAGGCTGCGCGGCCGGGCGAGGGGCGCGCGGATGGCGCCCATGCGCTGGTCGCGGATTACTTGGACCTGGCCGCGCGCGAACTGGGCCGCGGGCGGACGGTGGCCGATCTGGCCGAGGCGCTGGGAACCACGGCCGCGCATCTGGACCGGGCCTGCCGGCAGCAGCGCGGGCGGTCGGCGCTGGACCTGCTGTATGACCTGCGGCTGGAACGCGCGCAGCGGATGCTGCGCACGGGCAACCGCAGCCTGTCCCGGATCGCCGATGACCTGGGCTTCACGGGCGTCGCGCATCTGAACCGGATGTTCATGGCCGCGACAGGCCGGCCGGCGGAATCATTCCGGGGCGGACTGGCCTAATCCTCGGCGCCGTCCTGTTCGCGGCGGCCGCGAAAGCCGGTGGCAACCACGAATTTTTCCGACGAATCCGACCGGCTGGCCGGGGGCTTCACATTCGCGACCTTCTCGAAGTTCCGCTTCAGGACCGCCTGCAGCCCCTGTTCCGCGCCCCCTGCCAATACCTTGGCGACGAAGGTGCCGCCCGGTTCCAGCACGTCGAAGGCAAACTCCGCCGCCGCCTCGACCAGCGCCACGATGCGCAGGTGGTCGGTGCCCTTGTGACCCGAGGATGCCGCGGCCATGTCCGACATCACCACATCGGCGCCCCCGCCCAGCCATGCCTTGACCTGATCGTCCGCCCCTTCGGACAGGAAATCGAGCTGATGGATTTCGGCCCCCGCGATGGGATCGACCTCCTGCAGATCGACGCCCAGCACCGTGCCCCTTTTTCCGGCCCGTTCGCCCAGCGCATTCACCCGCGCCACCGCCACCTGGCACCAGCCGCCGGGCGCGCAGCCCAGATCGACCACCCGCGCGCCGGGTTTCAGAAAACCGTATCTGTCGTCCAGTTCGATGATCTTGTAGGCGGCGCGGCCCCGGTATCCTTCGCGTTTCGCGCGCGCCACATACGGATCGTTCAGCTGGCGTTCCAGCCACAGCGTGCTGGACAGCTTGCGCCCCTTGGCGGTCTTGACCCGCACCCGCAGGTCGCGCTGGCCGCGGCCCGACGTGCCCTTGCTCGCGCGCGAGGCCGCCCCCGGCTTGCGCGGCCCCCCTGCGCCATTGCCGCCTTTTCCGTCCGCCATCACGCCACTCCGTTCAGTCCTTCAGGGGTCACGACCCCGTCGCGTACCATCTGCGCATAAAGCAAGCCTTCCCGCAGGCCGCGGTCGGCGACCGACAGCCGGGTGGTGGGCCAGACCCGCATCAGCGTCTGCAGGATCGCTGCGCCCGACATGATGAGCGCGTGCCTCTCGCGCCCGATGCGCGGATCGTTGCGCCGCCCGTCCGGCCCCAGCGCCAGATAATCGCGGATCACCCTGTCGATCTGGGCGGTGGTCATGACCAGCCCGTCCACCTTGGTCCGGTCGTAACGCTTCAGCCCCAGATGGCTGGCCGCGACCGTGGTGACAGTGCCCGATGTGCCGATGATCTGGAAATTGTCAGAGGCGCGGCCCGCGCTGGCATAGGGGGCAAAACCCGCCAGCATCTCCTCGAAGTGCCAGCTCATCAGGGCGAAGCGGGCGGGATCGTCCTCGACATCGGCAAACTGGTCGCGCAGCGTGGCCACGCCCAGCGGCACGCTGATCCAGTCCACGACGCGCGCGTCACCCGGCCGCGGGTCGGCAAAGCCGTCGGCCAGCCGCATGATCGCGCGCGGCCGTTCGGCCGTCTCGACATCGGAAAGGTCGATCCAGACCAGTTCGGTCGAACCGCCGCCGATGTCCACGACCAGCAACTGTTCGGTCCGCAGGCTGACCAGCGGCGCGCAGGAAATCACGGCCAGCCGGGCCTCTTCCTCGGCCGGGATGATTTCCACCGGCAGGCCGGTCTCGCGCCGGATCGCGCGCATGAATTCCTGGCTGTTGCGCGCACGCCGACAGGCCTCGGTCGCGACCAGGCGCATCCGGGTCACGCCGTGGTTGTCCAGCTTGCGCCGGCAGACCTGCAGGGCATGGACAGTCCGCGCCATCGAATGACGCGACAACCGCCCCGATGCTTCCAGCCCGTGCCCCAGTTGGACGGGCTTGGAAAAGCTGTCGATCACCTGGAACTGACTGCCCGTGGGCCGGGCAATCAGCATCCGGCAACTGTTGGTGCCCAGATCGAGCGCCGCATACAGCGACGCGTCGTCGGGCCTGCGGGTGCTGGCCGGCTCAACCGTAGGGCTCGGGAACGCGTCCGCACCCGCGGGACGCCTGGGCGTCATCTGAAACGCCCTCCGATATCAAGTTGTCCCCAAGCTAGCGCTGCGGCCGCATCGGTTCAACCCTGCGCCGCGGATACGGGGGCCGTCCCGCGCAGGAAAAGCGACCGTGCCGCGCCCTTTTCCGCCGCATCCCGTTGCAGCGCGAGGCCGCCATGCGCCTCGGCCAGGCTCCGGCCCTGACGGCCGGTCAGGAACTGCCGCGCCCCTTTTCCGGGCAGGCCGTCGCGCAGCTCCGGGAACAGCGTCAGGATTTCGGCCCGCGCCGCCTCGCCCACGCCTTTCAGCGCCTGTTCGCCGGTGAACAGCGTTTCCGTCGCGGCGCCTTCGGAAAGGACGACCTCGTGGCGGTCGAACAGGATATGGTGATAGGTCACCCGACCACGTCCTCGGCCACCTCGGCCCCGTCCAGCGCCAGCAGATGCCTGGCCGCGACCAGCACCTCGGCCGCGCCGAACAGACGCTGCGCGATATCCGACCGGACCAGCATCCGGTGCCGGGGCGACACCAGCAGATCGCGCCTGGGCAGGCGGTTGCCCAGCGCGCCCTTGCGGATGCGGATGTGGCGCAGATTGGGATGGGCGGCCAGATCGGCGGCATCCAGCCGGCGCGTCCCGTGCCAGCAGACGGCCTGCGGCCCGTGATCGGCGGTCACGACCAGATCGCCCACGGCAATCCTCTCGATCGGGCGCTGGCCCCTGGCCGTCAGGATACGGGTGCCTTCGGCAAAGCAGGGGACGAATCCCACATCGGGCCGGTTGACCGCCAGCGAATTGGAAGTTCCGTCATTATAGGGCTTGTGCAGGGTGATCGACTGGATCGGGCCGGCTTCCAGCGCGTCGTTGAAGGAATCCTTCAGGCTGGGAACGGCGAAGATGCGTCCCAGATCGTCCTGGATCAGCGTGACGACGATTCTGGCCGTGGTGGTGCCGTCGCAAAAGGTGATGGTGGCGGTGTATTTCTGCGCCGCGTCGAAATCGAACCGATCGGCCAGACAAGGCTTTCCCGCTGAATCGGCCGCGGCGATCTTTTGCCCGGTTGAAAAACCTTCAAAGCCGGCGCGGCCCCAGAAGCCGTTTTCCGACCGCAGTTCGCCATCGCCGTCGCCATCCTTCAGCGTCATGTCGACGATATTTCCGGCCAGCGCCGCGCCCGGTCCGCCGAAGGTGACGCCGTTCAGCGCATCGGCGTTTTCGGCGCCCCATGCCCATTCGCTCTTGTCGATATGCTGGCTGCTGTCCAGATCGCCCAGATAGATCGCCTTGAAATGGTTGTCGCCGCTGTCGGGCAGAGGGGCGGGCGGTTTCTTCGTCATGGGTCGGTTCCTGTGGAGCGGGGACCGCGAATCACAGCCGCCGCGGCCTGCCGGCGGGTGCAGGCTGGACGCGGCGGGCCTGATCGGGAAGCTGTCGGAAGCCGACAGCTTTAGGCGAAAGCCTTTGATTATAATGCATTGCATGATGGCGTTGACGACCTGCGGGCGTCCGCCGGACCTGACTGCCTGCGCCCCGTGCGCCCCCGTGCCGGGCCGCACGCCTGCCCGCGATGCGCGAACGCCGTCGGGAAAGGGGGCGGCTTGTGACGCCCGCGCGGCTGGCCTACATCCCTGTGCAGCCGGAAGGAACTGCCATGATCATCGCCGCCGCCGTCATCCTGGGCGCCCTGCTGGGCGACATGCGTGCCCGCAAGGCCGGGGGCGATACGCTGGACCGGCTGCAATATGCGGCAAGCCACGCCATTGTCTTCGCCATTCTTGGCCTGTTCGCCACGGTCCTGATCGACCGGGCGGCGCGGGGCTGATGTTCCGCCCCTTCCTCGACGCGCTGCGCCGGCACGGGGTGCCGGTCAGCCTGCGCGAATGGCTGGATCTGATGGGGGCGATGCAGGTGGGTGTCGCGGGCTGGTCGGTCGATGATTTCCATGCCATCGGCCGCGCCATCCTGGTCAAGGACGAACGCCACATCGACCGCTACGACCGGGCTTTTGCCGAAACTTTTTCGGGTCTTGAGACGGTCCCGGTCGAGGCGCTGGTCAGCGAGGCCGCCCTGCCCCGCGAATGGCTGGAAAAGCTGGCCGAGAAGCTGCTGACCGACGAGGAAAAGGCCGACATCGAGGGATCGGGCAGCTTTGAGGCGCTGATGGAGAAACTGCGCCGGCGGCTGGCCGAGCAGCAGGGCCGCCATCAGGGCGGCAACAAATGGATCGGCACCGCCGGCACCTCGCCCTTTGGCGCATACGGCTATAACCCCGAAGGGGTGCGGATCGGGCAGCACGAATCCCGCCACCGCCGCGCCGTCAAGGTCTGGGACAAGCGCGAGTTCCGCGATTTCGACGACAGCGTGGAACTGGGCACCCGCAACATCAAGGTCGCGCTGAAGCGCCTGCGGCAATGGGCGCGCCACGGCGCGGCCGAGGAACTGGACCTGCCGGCCACGATACGGGCCACGGCCGACCACGGATACATCGACGTGCAGACCCGGCCCGAACGGCGCAACGCGGTCAAGGTGCTGCTGTTTCTGGACGCGGGCGGGTCGATGGACGACCACACCCGCCGCGTGGACGAGTTGTTTTCCGCGGCACGCGCCGAGTTCCGCAACCTGGAACATTACTATTTCCACAACTGCCTTTACGAATCCGTCTGGCGCGACAACCGCCGCCGCTGGGACCGGACCGTGCCGACATGGGACCTGCTGCACCGCTTCGGCCGCGACTGGAAGGTGGTCTTCGTGGGCGACGCCTCGATGTCGCCATACGAGATCGTGGCGCCGGGCGGCGCGAACGAACACTGGAACCCCGAGCCGGGCGAATTGTGGCTGCGCCGCGTATGCGAGACATGGCCCGATCACGTCTGGCTGAACCCGGTGCCGCAGCAGCATTGGGGATACACCCCGTCCATCGGGATGATCGGCCGGATCTTCGAAAACCGGATGATGCCCCTGACGCTGGAGGGGCTGACGCAGGCGATGCGCGTTCTGGGGTGAAACAATCATCACGCGCGCGGTTCCGCGGTCTGTTCCGGGTGGCTCGGCCATCCTAGATTGGGGACATGCTGAAGCTGACCCCGATCCTTCTCATCATCCTTTATGCGCTGGCGATGTGGGCGTTTTCCGCCTGGCGCCTGCGGCAGGAACTGAACGCGCGGTCCACGCCTCTGACCGATCCGCGCCTGAATGCGGCGCTGGACCGGCTGGGCGCGGCGATGGGGCTGGGCCGCGTCAAGGCCCATGTCTATGAGATCGCGCCCGTGAACGGGCTGGCCGCCCCCGACGGGCGGGTGTTCCTGACCCGCGGTTTTCTGGACCAGCTTGACGCGGGTCGCGTGACCGAGGCGGAACTGGCGTCCGTCATCGCGCACGAACTGGGCCATGTCGCCCACGGCCACACGCGGCGGCGAATGATGGATTTCGCCGGGCAGAACGTGATCCGCGCAGTGTTGGTCGGCGTCTTCGGCCGCTTTATCCCGGTGATCGGCCCGTGGCTGGCGGTGCTGGTGGCAAGCGCCCTTGCCGCGCGGCTGTCGCGCCAGGACGAATACGAGGCCGATGCCTTTGCCGCCGCGCTGATGGTCAAGGCGGGCTTCGGCACCGCCCCGCAAAAGACGCTGCTGGCGCGGCTGGGTCAGCTGACG
>CALLYR010000008.1 GCA_937859005.1 uncultured Paracoccus sp.
GGCGGAAGCCAGCCTCAACAATCACTGGGGCGTGCCGCTGACGCTGGCGCGGATGCCCGAGGACACCGATTACGCGATCCTTGAACTGGGCATGAACCACCCCGGAGAGATCGAGCCGCTGGCCCGCATGGCCCGGCCCCATGTCGCGATGGTCACCACCGTCGCTCCTGCGCATCTGGAGGCCTTCGGCAGCCTCGACGGGATCGCCGTCGAAAAGGCCTCGATCTTCGCGGGGCTGGAACCTGCCGGGACTGCGATCATCCCCGAGGATCTGCCGGTGACGGGCATCCTGCGCGATGCCGCAGACCGGATAGGCGCGATCGTCGTGGGCTTCGGTCAGGACGGCATGGCCAGGCCGGTGTCGGCCGAAACCGACGCCGAAGGCCGCACGCAGGTCCGCGCGCGCGTGCTGGGCGAGACGCTGGATTTCACCCTGGACACGGCGGGCGGGCATTTCGTGATGAATGCCGCGGGCGTTCCGGCGGCGCTGTCGGGCTTGGGCGCGGACCCGAAGCGGTCGGCGCAGGGATTGGCGGACTGGCGGCCCTTCCAGGGGCGCGGCGCGGTCGAAAGCCTCGGCGGTATCACGCTGCTGGACGACAGCTACAACGCCAACCCGGCCAGCCTTGCCGCGGGGCTTGCAACGCTGGAACGCTTGCCCGCGGGGCGGCGCGTGGCGATCCTGGGCGACATGCTGGAACTGGGTGCGGATGAAATCGCGCTGCACCGGGCGATTGCGGATTACCCGGCGCTGCAGGGCGTCGCGTTGGTCCATGCCTGCGGCCCCCGGATGCGGCATCTGATGGAGGCGCTGCCCGAGGGCAAGCGCGGCGTCTGGGCCGATACGGCGGCGGAACTGTGCGGGCGCGCCGCCGAACTGGTGCGCGACGGCGACGTGGTGTTCGTCAAGGGATCGAAGTCCTCGGGCGTCGCCCGCGTGGTTGACGCGCTGCGCAAATCGCGGCAGACGCCCCCGCCTGACGATCGCACCTGACGACCGCGCCCGAGCCTCAAGGAACCACGATGCTTTACTGGCTGACGAACCTGTCCGAGGGCGGCGACGTCTTCAACCTGTTCCGCTATATCACCTTCCGCGCGGGGGCTGCGTTCTTCACGGCGCTGATCTTCGGCTTCATCTTCGGGCGGCCCCTGATCGGCTGGCTGCGCGTCAAGCAGAAGAAGGGCCAGCCCATCCGCGACGACGGCCCCGCCACCCATTTCGCCAAGGCGGGGACGCCCACGATGGGGGGGCTGCTGATCCTGTCGGCGCTGTTCTTCTCGACCCTGCTGTGGGCAAGGCTCGACAGCGGATATGTCTGGATCGTGCTGCTGGTGACGGCGGCCTTTGCCGGGATCGGGTTTGCCGACGATTACGCCAAGGTCACGAAACAGCATCACGCCGGCCTGTCGGGGCGGGTGCGCATGGCCATCGGGCTGGTGGTCGCGGCACTGGCCGGGCTTGCCGCTGCATGGCTGCATCCCGACATCCTGTCGGGGCAACTGGCGATGCCGGTCTTCAAGAACGCGCTGGTCAATCTGGGCATCCTGTTCGTGCCCTTCGCGATGCTGGTGATCGTGGGCGCGGCCAATGCGGTGAACCTGACGGACGGTCTGGACGGGCTGGCAATCGGGCCGGTGATGATCGCGGCCTGCACCTTCGGGATTATTTCCTATCTGGTCGGCAACCGGGTCTTTGCCGATTACCTGGGCGTTCATTTCGTGCCCGGCACCGGGGAAATCGCGGTCTTCGTCGCGGCGCTGATGGGGGCAGGCCTGGGGTTCCTGTGGTATAACGCGCCCCCGGCGGCGGTCTTCATGGGCGACACCGGCAGCCTGGCGCTGGGCGGCGCGCTGGGCGCCATCGCCGTCTGCATCAAGCACGAGATCGTCCTTGCCATCGTCGGCGGCCTGTTCGTGGTCGAGGCGCTGTCGGTCATCATCCAGGTCGCCCATTACAAGCGCACCGGCCGCCGCGTCTTCCTGATGGCCCCGATCCACCACCATTTCGAGAAGAAGGGCTGGGCCGAGCCGCAGATCGTGATCAGGTTCTGGATCATCGCGGTGATCCTGGCGCTGATCGGGTTGAGCACGTTGAAGTTGAGGTGAGGCGAACTGATGGTGGCCAAGGTCGTGCTTGTCGTCTTTCTGCTGTCGGGCGCCCTGCACGTCGCCATCGCGCTGATCCTGATTGCACGACTGCCGGGGGCGAACCGGATGCGAGATCTTGAGGGATGGTCGAAAGGATTGGCGCAGCCGCGAAACATGCGTCTGCTTATCGTCGTGCTCATCAATTCCCTTGTGCTGTTCAGTGCCTTTGGAGTCCTTGCCCTCTCTGACGAAGTACAATGAATCGCGAGATACGCCCCGTCCTGAACGATCGAATCCTGACACTTCCCGCTTAAGGACCGACCCATGATCCCCGTCCAGGGTGTCCAGAACCAGACCATCGCCGTCCTTGGCCTCGGCCGCTCGGGCCGGGCCACCGCCGCCGCGCTGACTGCCGGCGGCGCCAATGTCATCGCCTGGGACGACAGCGCCGAGACCCGCGCGCAGGCGGAAGCCGAGGGGATGGCGCTTGTCGACCTGACCCGCGGCAAGGAATGGGAGAGCCGGATCGATGCGCTCATCACCTCGCCCGGCATCCCGCATCTGTATCCCCATCCTCATCCCGCCATCGAGCAGGCGCTGCGGCGCGGCGTGCCGGTGGACAACGACATCGGGCTGTTCTTCCGCAGCTTCGCCACGCAGGAGTGGGAGCGGATGGACACTCCCCCCCGCGTGATCTGCGTCACCGGCTCGAACGGGAAATCCACCACCACGGCGCTGATCCATCACATCCTGACCGAATCCGGCCGGCCGTCGCAGATGGGCGGCAACATCGGGACGGGCGTCTTGTCGCTGGAACCGCCCGCGGATGGCGAGGTGGTGGTGCTGGAGCTGTCCTCCTATCAGACCGATCTTGCCCGCGCGCTGACGCCGGACGTGGCGGTATTCACCAATCTCTCGCCGGACCACATGGACCGCCATTCCGGCATGGGCGGTTATTTCGCGGCCAAGCGGCGGCTGTTCGCCGAGGGCGGCCCCGACCGCTGCATCATCGGCGTGGACGAGGACGAGGGCCGCTATCTGGCCAATCAGATGGGGCAGGGGCCGCAGGACGACCGGGTGATCCGCGTGTCGGTCACGGACAGGCTGGACGGTTTCGGCTGGGGGGTCGCGGCCCGCAAGGGGTTCCTGGCCGAATGGCGCAAGGGGCGGCAGGTCGCCTCGGTCGATCTGCGGCAGATCCGGGGCCTGCCGGGTGCGCATAACCACCAGAACGCCTGCGCCGCCTGGGCTGCGTGCCGTGCCGTGGGTCTGGCCCCGCGCGAGATCGAGGCGGCGTTCCACAGCTTTGCGGGCCTGCCGCACCGCAGCCAGACGGTCGCGGAAATTCTTGGCGTGCGCTGGGTCAACGATTCCAAGGCGACCAATGTGGATGCCGCGGAAAAGGCGCTGCTGGCCTTTGACAACATCCGCTGGATCGTGGGCGGTCTGGGAAAGGAAGGCGGGATCGCCGCCCTTGCGCCGCATTTCGGCCGCGTCAGGAAAGCCTATCTGATCGGCCATTCGGCGCGGGACTTCGCCCTGCAACTGGGTCCCACGCCGCACGAAGTCGTCGAGACGATGGAAGCCGCCGTCACCCGTGCCGCGGCCGAATCCGAGCCCGGCGATACCGTGCTGCTGGCGCCTGCATCGGCCAGTTTCGACCAGTATCCAAATTTCGAGAAGCGCGGCGAACATTTCACGCAACTCGTGCAGGCGCTGTCGCGATAAGGGGGCGCTGCCCCCGGCCTGCGGCCTCCCCCGGGATATTTGCGGCAAGATGAAGGGCTGACGCTTGCCAGCGCAGGCGCGCGGGGACAAGCTGGCGCCGGAGCGGGCAAGGGGGAGCGCGATGGACGGGCGATGCATCTGCGGCGCATTGCGCTATCGGTTGATGGAGCCGCCGATGTTCACCCAATGCTGCCATTGCAGCTGGTGCCAGCGCGAGACCGGCAGCGCATTCGCCGTCAATGCGCTGATCGAGACGGCGCGGGTCGAGGTGGACGGCCCCATCGTCGAGCGCACGATTCCCTCGGCTTCCGGCAAGGGGCAGATCCTGGTGCAATGCGCCGGCTGCGGGACCACGATCTATGGCCATTACGGTGGCGGGGGCCGGGCGGTTGCCTTTGTCCGCACCGGCACGCTGGACGACCCCGCCGCCTGTCCGCCCGACATCCACATCTATACGACGACGAAGCGGCCCTGGGTCCTGCTGCCGCCGGATGTGCCGGCGATGCCGGAATATTATCGCGCGTCCGAATACTGGCCGGCGGCCTCGCTGGCGCGGCGGGACGCGCTGCGGGCCTCGCAACAGGTTGAACGGCCGAACCGCTCCTGATCGGCCTCTGCCCCAATCCGCAGTGGCGTGAGGCGCGCCGACGCGCTATCCTGCGGGCCAGACCCGGACAAAACCGGGCAGGGCAGAGGCAGTGACGGCGGTATTCCCATGACCGAGATGGTCTTTGGCGCCACGCCCGTGCGGGCGGGCGATCCCATTGTTCCGCGCTGGTCGCGCACGGTGGACAAATGGTCGCTGGCCTGCGTGCTGGGACTGTTTGCGATGGGCCTGCTGCTGGGGCTGGCCGCCTCGGTGCCGCTGGCCGAACGCAACGGGCTGCCGCAGTTCTATTACGTCAGCCGACAGGCGGTGTTCGGGGGCGTGGCGCTGGGGGTGATGCTGGTCATGTCCATGCTGTCGGTCCGGCAGGTGCGGCGGCTGGGCGTGCTGCTGTTCCTGGTCGCGATGGTCACGATCACGCTGTTGCCCGTCATCGGGACCGACTTCGGCAAGGGGGCGACGCGCTGGTTGTCGCTGGGCTTCGCCTCGGTCCAGCCGTCCGAGTTCCTCAAGCCCGGCTTCGTCGCGCTGTGCGCCTGGCTGATGGCGTCCAGCCAGACGGTCGGCGGGCCGCCGGGGCATGTCTACTCCTTTTTCGTGGCCGTGATCGTCGTCATGTGCCTGGCGTTGCAGCCCGATTTCGGGCAGGCCTCGCTGGTGCTGTTTTCCTGGCTGGTGATGTATTTCGTGGGCGGGGCGTCGATGACGCTGATCTTCGGGACCATCGGGCTGGCCGGGGCGGGGGGCGTCTTCGCCTATGCCAACAGCGAGCATTTCGCCCGCCGCATCAACGGCTTCCTGTCGTCCGAGGTCGATCCGCGCACCCAGATCGGCTATGCCACCAACGCCATCCAGGAAGGCGGGTTCTTCGGCGTGGGCGTGGGCGAGGGCACGGTGAAATGGCAGCTGCCCGACGCGCATACCGATTTCATCATTGCCGTCGCGGCCGAGGAGTTCGGCTTTCTGATGGTCCTGGCGATCATCGGGCTTTACGCCGTGATCGTCACCCGGTCGCTGGCGCGGCTGGTGCGGGAACGCGACCCTTTTGCGCGCATCGCGGGCACGGGGCTGGCCTGCGCCTTTGGCGTGCAGGCGCTGATCAACATGGGCGTCGCGGTGCGGCTGCTGCCGGCCAAGGGGATGACGCTGCCCTTTGTCAGCTACGGCGGCTGGTCGGTAATCGCCTCGGGGATTGCGATGGGGATGCTGCTGGCGCTGACCCGCACGCGCCCGCAGAACGAGATCGCCGACGTGCTGGGGCGGCCCGGACCATGAGTGGGGGGCGCCTTGCGCTGATTGCCGCGGGCGGCACCGGGGGGCACATGTTCCCCGCGCAGGCCCTGGCCGAACGGCTGCTGGCGGCGGGCTGGCGCGTCACGCTGTCCACCGACGACCGGGGCGCGCGCTATGCCGCGGGCTTTCCCGCAGGCGTCCGGCGCGAGGTCGTGCGGTCCGCCACCACCGCCCGCGGGGGAATCGCGGGCAAGCTGACCGCGCCGTTCAAGATCGCGCTGGGCGTCGGGCGGGCGCTGAAGA
>CALLYR010000009.1 GCA_937859005.1 uncultured Paracoccus sp.
CAGCGCGCGGCAGACCGGCGGGGCGTCTGTCGGCTTCAGCAGGATGCGCCACAAGGGGCCGCCGTCGGTGAGATGTTCCAGATCGCGCAGGCCCCGCCACAGGGCGCGGCTGGCATCAAGCGGGATCGTCTCGATCTCGCGGTCCCGCAGCAGCATCCGCAGCCGTTCGCAGCGGTAATCGAGTTGCGGCGGCAGACCCTCGACCCGCAGCCAGGCGGTGCCGGCATGGAACGCCGCGCCCGAAATCTCGAAGGGGGTCGCCAGGGCGGCGATGAAGATCCGCAAGCCGCCATCCGCATCGACGCCGTGAAAGGCCAGCGTCGCCTGCACGGGTGCGGCAGGCAGCGTCTTCAGCGCGACTTCGGTCAACACGCCCAGCGTGCCATGCGCCCCGCACAGAAGCTTGCCCAGGTCGAGGCCGGTGACGTTCTTCATCACCCGCCCCCCGTTGCGGATGATGCGCCCCTGCCCGTCCACGAAGCGCACCCCCAGCAGATGGTCGCGGCAGGCCCCCGCGTGGACGCGCCGCGGGCCTGCGGCATTCGCCGCCACCATGCCCCCTACCGTGGGTTCGCCCGCGTGCCCGAGAACGCGCCGCATGTCCGGCGGCTCGAAGGCCAGGGCCTGCCCGGCCTCGGCCAGCATGGGCTCGATTTCCGACAGCGGCGTGCCTGCGCGGGCGATCAGCACCATCTCGCTGGGCTCATAGGTGACGACGCCGGCGATGGCCGCGGTCGTCAGCCGCGCCTCGGCCTGCACGGCATCGGTTTCGACCCGCGTGCCCCCGCCCGCGATGCGCAGGGATTGCGCCTGCGCGGACCGTTCAGCCAGACAGGCGGCCAGTTCGGCCTCATCGGCAGGCGCGATGGTCAGGCCGGTCATCGGCGCGCCCCCTCGCGATGGGGCTGGCTTGCCTCCAGCGGAAAGACCTTGGCCGGGTTCAGCAGCCATGCGGGGTCGAAGACATCCTTCACCTCCATCTGGATCGCCAGGTCGTCGGGGGAATACTGGCTGGTCATCAGGTCGCGCTTTTCGATGCCGACGCCATGTTCGCCGGTCAGGCAGCCGCCCACGGACACGCACAGCCGCAGGATGTCGGCGCCGCAGGCCTCGGCGCGCTCCAGCTCTCCGGGCACGTTGGCGTTGAACAGGATCAGCGGATGCATGTTGCCGTCGCCCGCGTGAAAGACATTCGCGACCTCAAGCCCGTGCTTTTCCGACAACTCGCGGATGCCGGCCAGCGTCCGGGGCAGTTGCGAGACCGGCACCGTGCCGTCCAGGCAAAGATAATCGCCCAGCCGCCCCATCGCGCCAAAGGCGGATTTGCGGCCCTTCCAGATGGCCAGCGATTCGTCGGCATTGCGGCTCTCGCGGAACTCGACCGGGTTCAGGGCACCGGCAATCTCGCGGATGCGGGCGACCTGGTCGGCGATCTCGGCCTCGGAGCCCTCGACCTCGACGATCAGGACGGCGGCGCAATCGGGGTAACCTGCGTGGGCAAAGGCCTCGACCGCCCGCAGGCAGACATCGTCCATGTATTCGATCGCCGCCGGCAGCACGCCCGAACGGATGATCCGCGCCACGCATTCCCCCGCCACCTCGGCATTGTCGAACCCGATCAGGACGGGACGCGCGCCTTCGGGGCGCGGCAGGATGCGCAGGGTCGCCTCGGTCACGATGCCAAGCTGGCCTTCGGACCCGCAGATCACCCCCAGCAGGTCCAGCCCCGCCGGCCCCGGCTGCGGACCGCCCAGATCGACGATCTCGCCGCTGGTCAGCACCACCCGCGCGCCCAGCAGGTTGTTGGTCGTGACCCCGTATTTCAGGCAATGCGCGCCGCCCGAATTCATCCCGATGTTGCCCGCGATGGTGCAGGCAAGCTGCGACGAGGGATCGGGCGCATAGAAGAACCCCTCGGGTTCCAGCTCGGCGCTGATGGACAGGTTCGTCACCCCGGACTGGACGCGGACGAAGCGGTTATCCAGGTCGATCTCCAGGATCTCGCGCAGGCGCATGGTGCCGATGACCACGCTGTCGGAGGTGGGCAGCGCGCCCCCGGCCAGCGAGGTCCCCGCGCCCCGAGGCACCACCGGCACGCCCATCTCGGCGCAGACGCGCATGGCCGCCGCCACCTCCTCGGTCGTGCGGGGCAGCACCACGGCCAGGGGCGGGCAGCGATAGGCCGTCAGCGCGTCGCATTCATAGGCGCGGGTTTCCTGCGGATCGTGGATCACCGCGTCACCCGGCAGCGCGGATTTCAGGGCGGCGACGATCCGGGGGGCGCGGGCCAGGATGTCCTGATCCGGCGGCGGCATCGCGATGGTGGACATGTCCGGCTCTCCTGACAGGGCTGCGGGCGGTCGGTTGTCATTTGGTAAAATTAATTTACCATGAATGCAAATATTAACTGCATGGCCCGAGCGGCCAGTTGCGAGGGGCCATGTCCGTCAAACCCGAACGTGCAGCCGATGCCGTTGCCCGCCATATCGAGAAGCTGATCCTGGAAGGCTCGCTGCATCCCGACGAGCCGCTTCTGCCCGAACGCGAACTGGCCGCGCGGCTGGACGTGTCGCGCCCGACCCTGCGCGATGCGTTGAAGATTCTGGAACGCAAGGGCCTTCTGGCCGGGGCGCATGGCCGGGGCGTCCGGGTCGCGCCATTGGGGGCGGGACTTGCCGACCCGCTGATCGCGCTGCTGGCCGAACATGCCGAACTGGCCGACGATTATCTGGAATTCCGCGACATCGTCGAAAGATCGGCCGCCCGTCTGGCGGCAGAGCGCGCGACCGAAGTCGATCTGGCTCGCCTCGGCGCCTGCCTGACCCGCATCGAACATGCCCATGCCGCCGATGATCCGATGGAAGAGGCCGAGGCCGACGCCGCCCTGCATCTGGCGATCTATGAGGCCAGCCACAATGTCGTCCTGCTGCAGATCATGCGGGCTCTGTCGGCCACTCTGCGGCGGGACGTGATGCAGAACCGTGCGCGCATGTTCACCATCCCGTCCATTCGCGAACTGCTGTGCGGCCAGCATCGTGCCATTGCCGCCGCAATCCTGGCCCGCGACCCCGAGGCCGCCGCGCAGGCTGCGCATGAACATCTGGCCTATCTGCGTCGCGCCACCCGCGGCATCCGCGACGCCGAGGCCAAGCTGGAACTGTCAAGGCGCCGCCAGAAGGGTGGCGGCCTGAGCGCCCGCGCCAGTGAGGCCGGCGGCCCTGGGCCCGGAACCACATCATCCCGTCCGTCGTGAGTGCAACGGATCGACCTGTCCCGGATGCAAAGCCGGATCGGCAGGCGCACTCAATGTCACAAGATTTGAACGAAGGGAATCGTGGTGCGCCTAACAGGAGAAAGTTCGAACCACCCTGAGTCACTCCCCGCCAGACGGCCAGTGACGGAAGCCCTGGCCTGACCTCTGCCGATCTCCATGAACGAGGAGATCGGAACGTGAAGAAGCGCGAGGCAGCCATGACGCGGGCTTCAGGGCTCGCGCGGAGCTGGAAGCCGCAAGGGGCAAGGGGCAAGGGGCAAGGGCACCGTGTCGGCACCCGCCTGCCGTGGTCCATGGGAACAGCCTCGAAACCGATCGGCAGGGGCAGGCAATGGCTTCAATCAGCCGGAAACCTCTCCAAGGATGGGGGAGCAACTCACAGGCGCAGGTAGAGGCCGGGGCCGTCGCTCATGCGTTCCTTCTGGATGCCGTGCTTGGCGGCTGCGATCTGTTTCACGGTCAGTGCCATTCTGGTCTCCGTCATGCGCTATCCGGACACGGCAAAGGTAGCGAACGGCACTGAACCGGTCTGAATCCGGGGAGGCCCGGTAAGGGTTTATGGCGGATAAATATTATTTATTACAGCTGCTTGATTGCCGTTCGTGAGGCAGGATGAGGGATCCTGAAGTCATGATCCTGACGCCACCCTCTTCGCCATTTCTCGCAGAGAAATATTTGACTTTGCGCTATTCTTGTATTGCGCCACACCCCTGCCCCCTCCCGGTCCCTCTGACGATTGATTGGTCGGTCCACGAGGAGCAACCGCGGCTGCGACAATATTCAGAAGACGCCCTTGGGCACCTGCGCGAAGGCGAATGGCACCCAGAACGGGATTGCCACAAGGATCAGGGCTCGATGGTGGCGAAGGCCGGCCATTTCGTATCCTCAAGCGCATCCTTGATGCTGTTCCGGCGCAGGCGGTCGTCGTCCCTGCTGCCGCGCCACAGCGTCACCGCGGCCTTGATCAATTCGCCGATGGTCCCGGCGACGATGTCTCCGATCAATCCCTTGCCTCCGTCCGGGGCGGGCGGCAGGAGGGCTTCGGCGGTCGCGCAATAGGCACGGCGGGCGGCCGTTGCCTCCTCGATTCTCGTCTCAACGCTCGCCAGCGCGAGCTGTTCCTGATCGTCCACCAGCGCGACTTGCAGGTTGGCGATCAGCCCGTTCATCAGGCCCCGTGCCGCCTCATAGTCGCGTTCGCGCGTGGCAAGCGTGGCCCTGTCACCGTCCGGTGTGAACCGCTTGATGACGCGGGTGCACGCTTCCGCGGACAAGCGTTCCCGGGTCAGCAGTTCTGCTGCATCGGGCCAGGACATCGGCGGCTCGCCGGCTTCCTGCGCTGACGCCGAGAGGGGGAGAAGGGCCAGGACGACAAGCAGGTGCACGAGGAAACGGTGCATGGGAAGTCCTTCACATCCCGCTTGCGAAGAGGTCGCCCTGGAAGCGGGTCTCGATGCTGGGGGTCTGGGCGCCCCGGGTGAGGTCGGGCAGACGGCGGCTGACGTAGTCGGCAAGCTCGGCGACGCTGACCATGCCGTTGCCGTCACCGTCGCCCTGGGGGCCGAGCGCCTCGAGCACCACCTCGGTGAAGGCGCCGTTCCCCCATTCGGGGTCTTCGCGCGAGATCTCGGTGGCGTCGGACGAGGCGAGGACGGTGACGTTGCGCCGCGCCAGCGACTGCAGAACCCCCGTCGGCGCGCCGAGCCGCGATCCGTCGCCGCTCGTTGCGCCCGAGCTGCAGGCGTCGAGCAGCAGCAGGACGCGGCCGACCCCCGCCAGCGCCGCGATCTGGGCCTGCAGATCGGCGCCGGAAAGGCCGCTGCGGCGGATGCGGGCGGGGGTCGCCACATCGGCGCCGTGCGGCAGCAGGTAAAACTCCTCGGTCGGGCCTTCACCCACCACCACGCCATGGCCGGAGAAAACGATCACCGCGATGTCGTTGCCCTCGGGCGCCAGCGCCATTCTGCGCCGGATGGCGTCCAGCTGATCGAGGATTGCCACGTCTGTCGCCTCTTCGTTGCGAAGCGCGACCTGAAGACCGCGGCGCCAGGGCCAGTCGCTCTGCCCGGCGAGGGCGGTGGCGATATTGGCGGCGTCGTCGTCGGCCCAGTCGAGCTTCAGCCGTGTCGCCTGCGCGCCGTAGTCGGAGATGCCGACGGCCAGGACGTGCAGCTGCGCCCCCGGAACCGGACCGCCGGTGAGCTTGCGGATGTCCGCGAGGCGCCGCGCCTGGTCGGCGGCATGGACCGCCTCCATCGTGCCGCCGAGAGGCAGGACGCGGCGGATCACATCGGGCACGAAGGAATCGCGGATACGGTCCGCGCCGAGTTCGTCCGGCGCGGTGTCCCAGCCGCGGTTGACGACCCAGCGCAGCGCCTTGCGGGCGCCGAGGGTGGAGGCATAGCGGCCCTCGGGCTCCCAGACCATCCAGTCCTCGCCATCGGCAAAGGGGAAGAGGGCGAGAAGCTCGACCCCGTCCTCCATCCGGTGCCAGCGGATCGTGCCGTCGCCATAGGCGGCCACGACGAAGCGGCCGTCGCCGCTGATGTTGACCGCCCAGGCAGGCCCCGGAACGTCGCGGCGCCAGAGCTCGGCGCCCGCCGCATCGAAGGCGCGGAGCGACCACTCCGCCCCCAGCACGAAGCGGCCGCCATCGGGATGGATCGCCAGGCTGCGGGATGGCTCATGAGGATCAAGCGGCAGCGGCGTGCCGGCGAGGGTCGGAGTGAGGCTGTCCATCCAGTCGGCGATGTCGAGACCCTCCTGCCGGGGCGGGCGGAGCCGATTGTCCTGCGCCGGCGGCAGAAGCTTCAACGCAGCATGGTCAAAGCGGCGGCGGTCGTTGTCGCCCCATTCCCGCAGTCCGAACTCGACCGCCATGCCGTCGTCGGAAACTGCGAGATTGGACCGCTGTCCGCGCGGATTAATCGTCGCCGGCGCAAGGCTCCAGCGCGCCGCGCCATCGGCGCCGATCACCCCGAGCCAGGGGTCTGCGGCCACGACGAAGAGCGCGCCATCCGGCAACGGCGCAAGGCTCATCACCGTGCTGATGTCCGCCGCCAGCACCTGATGCGGTCCGCCACCATCCCTGGACCAGGCCAGGACCGGTACTCCATCCTCGTTCTGATAATGTCCCGCGGCATAGAGCGTGGCCCCATCCGACGACCAGGCGACCTTGCCCAGGTCGCCGGTGTCGATGCCCGCAGTGTCGGGTGCCGGCAGCATTGCCAGGGTCGCGCCGTCATGCAGCCGCAGCGCCGGACTTCCGGCGAATCCCACCACCAGCCGTCCGTCCACCGGGTTGAAGGCGAGGTCAATGGGCTTCGGGAGGTCGGTCGCGACCGTGCTCAGCAGCCTGCCGCCGGCAGCGTAGAGGCGCAGCTTGCCGTCATAGCTGGTGGTCGCGATCCGCCCCTCCGGCCCGAAGGCCAGGCCATAGCTGGTATCGCCATAGTCCGCATCCTGCCAGGCCGGATGCCACGCGCCGTCATCACCCCGGTCGTAGACCCGCAGGCCCCCATAACCAAGCACCGCCGCCAGGCGCCTGCCGTCCGGCGAGAAGGCGATATGGTTAGCCCCGTCGGGTAACTCACCGAGCCGCCCGGTCATCCTGCCGCTCGTCCGGTCGAAAAGGTAGATCTGGTCCTGGGGGTCGCTTTCGGTTGCGCGCATCCACCCGCCTGCCGCGATGGTGCCGCCATCGGGTGAGATCGCCACCGCATAGACCTTGCCGATGTCTCCGGGTCCGACCGGCATCCGGATCGTCCGCTCGAGCCGCCCGTCCGCCAGCGACCACACCCGTACCGTCCTGTCGGGTGATCCGGTGACCGCAGTCCGCCCGGCCGCATCCACGTCCGCGCTCCTGATCGGGGCCAGGTGCCGCCCGGTTTCCAGCGCCAGAACCGGCCGGTCGTAGAGATCGTCCTGCGCGCGGGCGCCCTGCGCGAAGAGCAACACCGAAAGGACAAGCCCAAGCAGCCAACGCATCGGCAGCCATCCACAGCAAAACACTTGCCACCGTGCAGAAAGGATAGCGGAACTGGCCGATTCTCTCCATGCAGAAGTTGGGGAAGGCGCCTCGGACATTCCGCCCTCCCATCCTGCGGCGCAGCTGCCCTCGTGTTCGTCATGCAGTGCGCCGCTCACGATCAAGCCGCAGCGGCACGGGCGGAACAATTCGGTGAGTCAGGGACAGCGCAGGCGCTGGCCAGCCCTGTATCCGCCGCGGCCTCGGGCGTGGGCCTGCTCCAATCAGCCAACGGCGATCTCTGGCATCTCGGAGAAAAGCGCGGGGTCTGGTTCGGATCACAGGGCGCCGTCATCGCCGCCGTACTGCGATCCCGCATGGCGAAGCCCTCCCACGCGCCTGCCACAGTGCCAAGGGCCGTGCGCCCAGACACAGGGGCTTCGACAGGAGCCGACACTAGGAGCGACCACATAACAGCCATCCGCTCAGCTGCCCCTTGGCCCTCGCCCGCTCTGGCGATTTTCCGGATCTTGGCCTGAAGGACGCCCGCGATCTCGCGGGATGGGTGCGGATGCAGTCGCCCCGCGGATGGTCTGCCGAGCGGATCCGCGCGGCGATCCGGTCGGAACATCATGCCGGTGTGAACCCTGCATCCCCGAACCCCGAGAAGACGACCGTCACCTTCCGCGAGGTTGCGGAGGTCTGGTTCGAGCGCAAGCGGGCAGGATTGAAGAACGGCAAGCACATCGACCAGAACTGGAACACGATGGTGGCCTATGCCTTCCCGACGCTGGGCAGCCGCCCCATCAGTGAGATTGCGCGGCTCGAGGTGGGGGAGGCGCTCCGTCCGATCTGGCACAGCACGAACGAGACGGCTCGGCGGACGCTCGGCCGCATCCGCGAGGTCTTCGAGGTCGCCAAGCTCGAGCATGATGTCGGGATCAGCCCTGCCGATTTCGACCCCAGGGTCGCCTATGGCCATGTGCGGCGCCGGACCAGGCACTTCGGCGCGCTGGTCTGGGAACAGGTCCCGGAGTTCTGGGCCTGGCTGCAGGAGGCTCCCTGCGACGAGCAGACGCGACAGTTCGTCATGCTGCTGGTGCTGAGCGCCAGGCGCACCGGCGAGGTCCGCTTCGCCTGCCCGGGGTTCCGGAACGCCAGGGCGTCAACATGGACCACGCCGGCCGAGTTGATGAAACGAGGGCGCGAGCATCGTGTGCCCCTGAGTCCACAGGCGGAGATCGTCTGGGAGAACGCCCTGCTGCTGACCCGGGATCCCGCCTTTGTGTTCGGCAAGCCCCGGAACCGATCCGGCGTCATCTGCGAGAACACGGCCCTGAAGCTGGTGAAGGGTTTCGATCCCTCCGATCACCGGACATGGGTTCCGGTCGAGCTTCAAGGGCTGGACGCGGGCGCAGCGCCACCATGCGCACGACGCCATCGAGTTTGCGCTTGCGCACCGTCTGCCGCCGCTCGAAGAGGCCTATCTTCGGGAGGACCTTCTCACCGAGCGAAGGATCCTCATGCGGGACCGGGCGGACTACGTGACAGCTGGAAATCCGCCGGCCCGCTTGCTTGAGCAGATCTGATAGTGGCGAAAGCCGGTCTGCTGTTCGATTTCCTGCAGCGGACCGGCTCCGTCATCGCCCCGTGGAGGCGCGAGCGCGTGACGGCCGAGATGACCTCCGCCTCCGCCAGCCCTCATGTCCCGGTTCAGCGCCTCGCTGTTGGGCAACTGCAGGCCCAGAGGAGCCCGCATGCACACATGGTGGCGCGTATCGCCGCCAGCGCCTTGTCCATGGTCGCGGCGTGAGCGACAACATGGGCGTCTGCGAGCAGGTGATCCATCACCGCCCGCGCCAGGTCCACCTCCTCCTCGACCACCAGGACCCGTATCCTGTTCCCGGGTTTTTTTCCTGTCTTCGAGGCCAGTCGTCAGCAACCTGTAAGATTTCCTCCCCATGGGCGCTTTGCACGGTTTGGATCGGGGACGCGGGCGACATGACGGACAGGCCTATCTGGATTGGCATCGGGCTTCTGGGCCAGCTGCTTTTCACCTCGCGCTTCCTTGTGCAGTGGATCGTTTCGGAGCAGCGGCGGGAAAGCGTGATCCCCGTGACCTTCTGGTGGTTCAGCCTGGCAGGCGGCGTGACGTTGCTGAGCTATGCGGTCTGGCGGCAAGACCCAGTCTTCATCCTGGGCCAGGTGACCGGCCTGATCGTCTATGCCCGCAACCTGGCCCTGATCCGGGCCAATACCCGCGAGGCCTCCGCATGACCAAGGCCACGGACATCCGAGCCGGCTCGGCGCCCGCTCGGGCAGGCGAGGGCTGGCGGGGCTGGATTGCCTCCGCGGGGGCCTGTGCCCTCCTGGGCCTTGCCGCCGTTGCCGTGGCCGGCGTGCTGCTGCGCCCTGCCCTGCCGATCGACGAAACCCGTTATTTGGCCGTCGCTTGGGAGATGTGGACGCGCGGCGACTGGCTGGTGCCGACAAAGAACTTCGAGCCCTACACCCACAAGCCGCCCCTGCTGTTCTGGACGATCAGCCTTGTCTGGTCGCTGACGGGGGTATCCGAGACCGCTGCTCGCCTGGTCGGGCCGGGATATGCGGCTCTGGCCCTGGTGCTGACGGGCCGGCTGGCCCGCCAACTGTGGCCGGACCTGCCCGGCATGAGTGGCCGCGCCATGCTGGCGCTGGCGGGAATGTTTGCCTTC
>CALLYR010000010.1 GCA_937859005.1 uncultured Paracoccus sp.
TGCCGAAAATCTGCTCGATGCACTGCCAGGCGTTCTTCGCGGCCCGCCACCGGAAAGGACTGACCATGCAGGGAACGACCGATGAAGAACGCCTCGCCATTGCACTGGTGATGAAGCGGCTGGGCCAGACGATGGAGCTGATCGGCTGGGACAAGCGGCTGCGGGATCTGGATGCGACGGAGGTCACCGCGCTGATCGAGGAGGTTCTGGAGGGCTATGGCGCCGAGATGTCGCGCATCGCCGCCAGGAGCGAGGTGCCGTTCTGATGCTGGATTTCAACCCGCGCCCCTCCATGGCCGAGCGGATCAACACGCTAGTCGACGCTGCGCTGATCGCCGAGCGGGAGGCCACGCCGCCCCGAACCTATCTCGGCGCGTCCCGTCTGGGGCATGCCTGCGAACGCGCGCTGCAGTTCGAGTTCGCGGGCGCGCCCAAGGATGAGGGCGCGGATTTCGGCGGCCAGACGCTGCGGATCTTCGAGATCGGTCATCAGCTTGAGGATCTCGCGATCCGGTGGCTGCGGGCGGCGGGGCTCGACCTCTATACCCGCAAGGGCAATCGGCCCGATGGGGATCAGTTCGGATTCTCCGTCGCGGGCGGTCGCATCCGTGGCCATGTCGACGGAATCATCGCCGGCGCCCCGGCCGCGCTCGGTCTTCGCACCCCGGCGCTCTGGGAATGCAAGACGATGAACGCCAAGAACTG
The DNA here is from genome assembly GCA_937859005.1 of uncultured Paracoccus sp. Taxonomy (GTDB): domain Bacteria; phylum Pseudomonadota; class Alphaproteobacteria; order Rhodobacterales; family Rhodobacteraceae; genus Paracoccus. The sequence continues at coordinate 706 of CALLYR010000010.1, forward strand.
GCGCGCCTGCGTCAAGGACGGAGTGACCAAGTCGAAGATCGCGATCTACCAGGCTTACATGGAGCCCTCGGTGCCAGGCATTTCTTCAGCCCCGGCACTGTTCACGGCGATCAACAAGGACACGGCCGAACTGCATCACGAGCAGGTCGCCTTCGATGCCGATCTGGCGCAGCGCATGTCCGACCGCGCGGTGCGGATCCTGCAGGCCACCGACGCCGGCGAGCTGCTGCCCCGCATCGCCGCCAGCCGCGACTTCTTCGAATGCCGGTTCTGCGCCCATGCCGAGCGGTGCTGGGGGTTGGCGGTATGAGCGACGACAAGATCATCCACTTCAACCCGTGGCGGGATTTCAACGACGCGGCGCCGCTGCCCGATCCCTTCGCCGTGGAACCGGACCCCGCGCAGATCGCGCGCTTCGTCGACGTGGTCTTCGGCTATTCCGAGGGACTGATCCCTGTCCGTGGCTTCGTGGACAAGGGTCAGGGCAAGGACGGCCGGCCCCACAACATCTGGATCGACGCGAACGGCGCGGCGCCCGACAAGCTCGCCACCTTCGCCGCCTGGGGCGCGCGCGAGGGAGCGGCGGTCTATGTCATTCCCGGCACGGTGGCGGAAACCGGACAGGCGCGTGCCGCCGATGTCCTGCAGATGCAGAGCGTCGTCGTCGATCTGGACGCAGGCGACATCCCAGCCAAGCTCGATCACCTCGTCCACCACCTCGGGCGACTGACGCTGATCGTCGAGAGC
>CALLYR010000011.1 GCA_937859005.1 uncultured Paracoccus sp.
GCCACGGTTTCGACCGGCGGCTCGCGCCAGGTCAGCGTGTCGAAGCCGCCGCAGTGGCCGCAGACCGGGGACCATTCCGCCATCACGCCCTGGCATTTGCCGCAGACCCACTGCGGGCCGCGGCTGGCGGTCATGGCGCGGGTCAGCCAGCCGCGCACGACGCTGTCATCCGCGCCCTGGCCGCGTTCGATCGCGGCCATGATCGCCAGCGACCGCACGGTCGGATGCTTTTCCGCGATGGCGCCAAGGGCGCGGCGGGCGGCCGGAAAATCCTCGGCTGCCAAGGCCAGTTCGGCCTGCAGCAGATGCGATTCCTCGTGGTCGGGATTCTGGCGGATCAGATCCTCGAACCGGCGCAGGCGCTGGGCCGGGGTCTCGTCCGGAACGATCTCGGCAAAGACCGCGGCCAGCGAGGGATGGGGCTGCGCGCCCCAGGCCTTTTGCAACAGACGGCTGGCGTTGCGGGAATCCTTTTGCGCCAGATAGCTGCGCGCGGCCAGTACGGCGGCAGGCACCAGGTCGGGCGAGGCGCGGTTGGCGCTGATCGCGGCCTCGCGCGCGCTGATCGAATTGCCATGCGCCAGCACTTCGCTGGCCTCCTGCAGGGCCAGCACGGCGTCGCGGCGCAGATGCACGTCCTGCGGCAGGCTGCCCTGGCGCCGTTTGTCCTTCAGCGTCCGGCGCGCGCCCTTCCAGTCTTGGGCGCGGGTCTGCAGGCCCAGCAGCGTGTCCTGCACCTCGGTATGGGCGGGCTTCAGCGCATAGGCCTTTTCGGCCAGCCGCAGGGCGGTCCGGGTGTCGCCCAGGGCCAGCCGGCGCTGCATCAGCCCGCGGATGCCCACGAACCGGGTCCGGTTGTCGGCCAGCATCGCGCGATAGATCTGTTCGGCGCGCGCGGCGTCGCCCGCGGTCTCGGCCGCCTGGGCGGCCAGCAGATTGGTCAGATGCGGCCTGTCCAGGAACTGGGCGGCGCGGGCCGCCTTGTCCTGCGCCAGCCGCCCTTCGCCGGATGCAACCGCCAGCATCCCTTCGGCCAGCGCCTGATAGCCCTTGCGCTCGCGCGCGCGGTCGAAATAGCGGTGGATGGCGGTGCGGTCCCCGGCCAGGAACCGGATGAAGGCCCAGGCAAGGCGCAGCAGTTGCACCGCCAGCCACGCCGCCAGCATCAGCACGACGGCCGCGACCGCCGCCTGAACGGGACCCAGCGTGTATTCGGTGCCGTTGAACACCACCTGCATCGGCTGGCCGGTTTCGGCCAGATGCACGGCACCCAGCGCCGCGGCCAGCACAATGCTGAAGAAGAACAGGATCTTCAGAAGGGAAAGCAGCATCTGGGCAACCTCAGTTGGACGGCGCGGCCGCGGGCGCGGCAGGGGGCTGGTCGGGTTCGGATGGAGCGGCCTGATCCGCGGCGGAATCGGCCGGCGCAGGAACGGCCAGCGCGGCCAGTGCCGCCTGGGCATCGGCCCAGGCGCGGGCCCTGGCAGACCAGTCGGCCATGGCCGGGCGGGCGGGTTCGGGCAGGGCGTCCAGTTCGGCCAGCGCGCGCGAGATGTCGCCGTGGCGGACGGCATCGCCGGCCCGCGACAGCACCGCATCCGCATCCGCGCCCTCGCGCGGCGCGACCGAACGGGCGCCGGTCTGGGCGCGCAGGAAATTGCCGATCATGCTGCCCTGACCTTGCGCCGAGTCGGCGCGCAGCGCGGCGCGGACTGCCTCGCGCGCGGCGGGGTCGAAGCTGGCCACCAGTTCGTCCAGCGCGGGCACCGGCACGGCCAGCGCGGGGTCAGGCGTGACCCCTGCTTCCGTCAGTTCGGCCAGCGCCGCTTCGTGCGGGGTGCCGGTCTGCAGCGCCTCGGCCAGGGCGGCGGTGGCGGTGGCGGCGCGGGCGCGGCGGGCGGCTTCCTCGGCCGCGGCATTCACATCGGCGGCCTGCGATTCGACGGCCTTCAACCGCGCCTCGGCCTGTTCGGCGGCGGCGGTGATGCGGG
>CALLYR010000012.1 GCA_937859005.1 uncultured Paracoccus sp.
CGCCAATGGGCCGCCGCCGAACGGCTGGCCGCGGACTGGGCCGCGGGGCGCAACCTGCCGGAGGGGCCGGTGATCGTCGCTGGCTCGACCGGCTCGCACGGGGCCTCGCGGCGGTTCATGCAGGCGGTGGCCGCGCTGCCCTGCGGGGCGGTGATCCTGCCCGGCTTCGACTTTGACATGCCGGACGGGTTGTGGGCATCGCTGAGGCACTGCAACGGCGATCATCCGCAGGCCCGCTTTGCGCCATTGATCGAAACGCTGGGGATGCCGCAGCGCTGGACCGCCGCGCAGGCCCCCGTTCCCGCGCGCAACCGGCTGGTCAGCCTGGCCCTGCGCCCGCCCCCCGTCACCGACCAGTGGATCGCCGAAGGACCGGCCCTTGGCCCGCTGGGTCCGCCCACCGAACGCCTGACCCTGGTCGAGGCCGAGCAGCCCGGACAGGAAGCCAACGCCATCGCCGTCCTGATCCGGTCGGCGGTGGAACAGGGCACGCCCGTCACCCTGATCGCGTCGGACCGCACGCTGACCCGGCGCGTGACCGCGGCGCTGGACCGCTGGCGCATCCTGCCCGACGACAGCGCCGGGACGCCCCTGCCGCTGACCGCCGCGGGCCTGTTCCTGCGCCATGTCGCGGCGCTGGCGGGGCGTCCGCTGGGCATGGATGTGCTGCTGGGCCTGCTGAAACATCCGGTCACCGCATCCGGCGCCGGGGCCGAAGCGCGGCGCCAGCATCTGCTGCATGCGCGCGAACTGGAACTGCATCTGCGCCGCAACGGTCCCGCCTTTCCCGACGGCGCGGCGCTGCGGGCCTGGGGCGCGCGCCCCCGCCATGCGGGCGGCACCCCCGATCCTGCGCGGCAGGCCTGGGCGCAATGGCTGGCAGGCCTGCTGGGGGCGACGCTGCCCCGGATCGCCGACGGCAGCCCGCGGCCCCTGTCGCACCGGGCGGCGGATCACCGGCATCTGGCGGAACTGTGGGCCACCGGGCCCGGCGGGACGGTCGCGGAATCAGAACTTTACGCCACCCAGGCCGGCGAGAGGGCCCGCGCGGTGCTGGACCATCTGGCCGAACATGCCGGGCGCGCCCCGGCCACCACC
>CALLYR010000013.1 GCA_937859005.1 uncultured Paracoccus sp.
GCAGCGCGATATAGGGGACGATGCCCACCACCGTGATCAGCGTCACCACCGCCGCCAGCAGCGGGCTTTTGCCATAGCGGCTGGCGATGAAGTCGGCGATCGAGGTGATGCGGTATGTCTGCGCGATCCGCACCATCTTGCGCAGCACCAGCCATGCCAGCAGCATCGCCAGCGTCGGCCCCAGATAGATCGGCAGGAACCAGATCCCGCCCGACGCCGCCCGGCCCACGCTGCCGAAATAGGTCCAGGCGCTGCAATAGACGCCCCAGGACAGCGCATAGATCCAGGCATTGCCGATGACCGACCGCCCCTGCGCCGCCCGCCTGTCGCCAAAGGCCGCGACCGCGAACAGGACCAGCAGATAGCCGACCGAGACGAGCAGGACCACCGAAGGCGACACCATCGTCAGATCCCCCTGCGCGACCCCGCGGTCCCATTCCCGCAGAGGGAAGCGATGCGGAACCCTTGCCTTGTCATGGCCGGCGTCCGTTGCGCCGGCCGGGCCGTTCGCTGATCCAGGCCAGCACCGCGATCAGCGCCGCCCAGATGACGAACAGCGCCACCCCCAGCAGCGGCAGGCCGAACAGCGTGGCATCGCGGTCCCACACCAGCAGCAGCGGAAAGTTCAGCGCCACAAGGGCCGCCGCGAACAACGCCAGCAGCCTGTCCGCCGGGGGACCGCCGCCGCCGTCGCGCGCGCCCCTCATCGCGCATCCAGCCGGTAATGCAGTGTCAGCCAGTCCTTGAACCGGCGCACGATGGCCAGCGAATCCTTCAGCGCCTGCCGGTCCAGCGTGCCCAGTTCATCCAGCCGGATCAGGTTGTCGGGCGTCCGGCCCCCCCCTATCTGGCGCAGGTTGCTGTCAAGCTTCAGCCCGATCAGGAAGCGCAGCGCATCGGACAGGTCGCGCGCCAGGGCCGTATCAATTCGGCCCGACTGGGCCAGGACGGCCAGGCGCGAGGCTGTGCCCAGTTCGAGAACCCGGTATTGCAGCGCCAGCGCCCGCGCCCCCTGCACGATGGGAAAGATGCCCAGCTTTTTCAGATCGACCTCGGCCGCGCTGCGGCCGCTCAGCCCCGGCAGGCGCGACCACCAGCCGCCGGTCTGGCTGAAGCTGTGGATCGCGCTGGCGAAGCGCGCGTGATAGGAGGCGTTGCCCGCGACCAGCGCATGCAGATGTTCCCTTGCGGCCTTCAGCAGGCGCGCGTCGCCCGCAACGGCTGCCGCGTCCAGGAAGATCGCCAGATTCATCGGGCCTTCGGGATCCTCGCCGATGATCCATTGCCCGATCGTGCGGCGAAAGCCCGACAGCGGCTGGCACCAGGTCGGGCGGCTGGCCATGATGCCCCCTGGGCACAGGGGATAGCCGAAATCGACCAGGGCTGCGGTAAAGGCGTCGGTCACCGCCTGCACGCCGTCCATCGGGAAACCGTCGCGCAGGATCAGGCCGTTGTCCTGGTCGGTCTTGATGATCTGCTCGCCCCGGCCCTCGCTGCCCATGACGATCAGGCAGGAATTTGCGCGCAGGTCCTCGGGCGCCAGCAGCGTCCACAGGCGCTGGAAGACATGGCGGTTCAGCTCGCCCACCAGTCCGGCGATGACCTCGACCCGGACGCCGTCGCCGTGCAGGACACGGATCAGGCCGTTGATCTGCTGGGCCGCGGCCTTCAGCTCGGTCAGATCGGCGGCATGGGCGGCTTGCAGCGCGATCAGATGGGAATTGTTGGCGACGTGCCCCATCAGGTCCAGCTGGCTCAGCACGCCGATGACCTGATCGCGTTCGCGCACGACGACCCGGTGCACCCGATGGCGCAGCATCAGGATCATCGCGTCATAAAGATCGTCGTCGATGGACACGCCCACGGCCGGAAAGCTTGCCACCTCGCGCACCGGCAGTTCGGCCGGCGGCGTGGGCCGCAGCAGCGCATCGCGCAGATTGGTGGTGGTGAAGACGCCCAGCCGGTCGCCGTCGCGCACCAGCGCATCGCCGATCCGGCGCTCGGCCAGTTCGCGGCACAGGCTGACCAGATCGGTGCCGCCCTCCACGAAAAACGGCTTGCGCAGGAAGGCGTCTCCCACGCGCGAGGACATCAGCGACACGATCTCGCGCCGGCTGTGGTCGCTGCGCTCCGCCGACAGGCGCGCGACCGGGCCCGAAGGCCCGGCCGCTTTTTCGTTGGGAGCCTTCCCGCTCAATGCGCCGAGGCTTCTGCGGCGCCGATGCCGGTCTCGGACCGGATCTGCTGCGCCACAAAGCCGGCGCGGTCGATCTGCGCCCGGCGGCTGCGGTCGGTGATCGAGAAGAACCAGATCCCCGCGAAGGCCAGCGTCATCGAGAACAGCGCCGGCGAGGTATAGGGGAACGGCGCCGATCCGGCGGGATTGCCGAAGGTCGCTTCCCACACCGACGGCGACAGCACCGTCAGCAGCACCGACGAGATCAGGCCCAGCAGGCCGCCGATCACCGCGCCCCGCGTGGTCATGCCGCTCCAGAGGATCGACAGGAACAGCACCGGGAAGTTCGCCGACGCCGCGATCGCGAAGGCCAGCGACACCATGAAGGCGATGTTCTGCTTCTCGAACGCGATCCCCAGGATCACGGCGACGATGCCCAGGCAGATCGTGGTGATCCGCGAGACGCGCAGTTCCGCGGCGCTGTCGGCGCGGCCCTTCTTGATGACCGTCGAATACAGGTCGTGCGACACCGCCGAGGCCCCCGACAGCGTCAGCCCCGCGACCACCGCCAGGATGGTGGCAAAGGCCACGGCCGAGATGAAGCCCAGGAAGATGTTGCCGCCCACGGCATTGGCCAGATGCACGGCCGCCATGTTGTTGCCGCCGATCAGGCCGCCTTCCGGGTCCAGGAAGCTGGGGTTGGTCAGCACGAAGCCGATGATGAAGGTCAGCAGATAGAAGTAGCCGATCCAGACCGTCGCCCACATCACCGACTTGCGCGCTTCCTTGGCCGAGGGCACGGTGAAGAAGCGCATCAGGATATGCGGCAGGCCGGCGGTGCCGAACATCAGCGCCATGCCGAACGAGATGGCCGAGATCGGGTCCTTGACGAAGTTGCCCGGCCCCATGATCGACTGGCCCGCCGCAGCGGCCTCCTCGGGCGGCATGCCGCCGCTTTCAGCCAGTCCGGCCTTGATGTTCACGGATTCCGCGAACAGCCGTTCGAAGCTGAAGCCGAATGATGACATCACCATGAAGGCCATGAAGGACGCGCCGCCCAGCAGCAGGCAGGCCTTGATGATCTGCACCCAGGTGGTGGCGGTCATGCCGCCGAACAGCACATAGACCATCATCAGCGCGCCGACGATGACCACGGCCATCCAGTATTCCAGCCCGAACAGCAGCTTGATCAGCTGGCCAGCGCCCACCATCTGCGCGATCAGATAGAAGGCCACGACGACCAGCGTGGACAGCGCCGCGAACATCCGCACCGGCGTCTGTTCGAACCGGAAGGCGGCCACGTCGGCAAAGGTGAACTTGCCCAGGTTGCGCAACCGTTCGGCCATCAGGAAGGTCAGGATCGGCCAGCCGACCAGGAAGCCGATCGAATAGATCAGCCCGTCGAAGCCGCTGGCCATCACCGCCGCCGAAATCCCCAGGAACGAGGCCGCCGACATATAATCGCCCGCGATGGCAAGGCCGTTCTGAAAGCCCGAGATGCCGCCGCCCGCGGTATAGAAGTCCGCGGCCGACTTGGTGCGCCCTGCGGCCCATTTGGTGATGAACAGCGTCATGACCACGAAGACGGCGAACATGGTGATCGCCGTCCAGTTCGTTGCCTGCTGCTGGATCTCGCCCTCGAGCGCCCCGGCGGCGAGCACCGCGCTGGGCAGCAACAGCAGCAAGGAAAGCCCGGCAAACCGGACAAAATTCATGCCAGACCTCATTTCAGGGCCTCACGCTTGATGCGCTCGGTCAGTTCGTCGTATTCGCTGTTGGCGCGCATGACGTAGACGGCGGTGATGACGATGGTGAAGAGAATCACCCCGAAGCCGATCGGAATCCCCCACGTCATGACCCCGTCCCCGATCCGGGTCGCCAGCGTTTCCTTGCTGAACGCGACCAGCAAGATGAAACCGTAATAGACGATCAGCATGGCGATCGTCAGCGTCCATCCGAAGCGAAGCCGTTTCGACCTCAACTCACGATAATTCGGATCGGCCGCGATGCTGTTCAGCATCGTTTCCTGCATGTCTCCCTCCTCCTGCAGTATCTGTGTCCCTGTCGTTCCGGCGTTGACCCGCTGGAACCTGTCCGGATGGGGCGCGCCGCCCTTTGCGACGCGCCCGCCCGCCGTTAGCCGCGGTTCATCCTGTTATCGATCAGTTCCTCGACCACCGACGGATCGGCCAGGGTCGAGATGTCCCCCAGCGCGCCATAATCGTTTTCGGCGATCTTGCGCAGGATGCGGCGCATGATCTTGCCGGAACGGGTCTTGGGCAGGCCCGGCGCCCACTGGATCAGGTCCGGCTTGGCGATGGGCCCGATCTCGGTCCTGACCCAGCCTTCCAGTTCCTTGCGCAGGTCCTCGCCCGGCTCGATCCCGTTCATCAGGGTGACATAGGCATAGATGCCCTGCCCCTTCAGATCGTGCGGATAGCCCACGACCGCGGCTTCGGCCACCTTGGGATGGGCAACCAGCGCGGATTCGACCTCGGCCGTGCCCATGCGGTGGCCGCTGACGTTGATGACGTCATCCACGCGCCCGGTGATCCAGTAATAGCCGTCCTCGTCCCGCCGGCAGCCGTCGCCGGTGAAGTAATAGCCCGGATACTGCGAGAAATACGCTTCTTCGAAGCGCTGGTGGTCGCCCCACAGGGTCCGCATCTGGCCCGGCCAGCTGTCGGCGATGGCCAGCACGCCCTCGACGCCATTACCCTCCTGCACGGCCCCGGTCGAGGCATCCAGCACCTCCGGCTTGACGCCGAAGAACGGCAGCGTGGCGGCGCCCGGCTTGCTCTCGATCGCATAGGGCAGCGAGGTGATCATGTGCCCGCCGGTCTCGGTCTGCCACCAGGTATCGACAATGGGGCATTTTCCCTTGCCGATATGCTTGTCATACCAGGTCCAGGCCTCGGGGTTGATCGGCTCGCCCACCGTCCCCAGCACCCGCAGCGACGACAGGTCGTGCTTGTCCACCCATTCCGTGCCTTGGCTGATCAGGCTGCGGATGGCGGTCGGCGCGGTATAGAACTGGGTGACCTTGTGCTTGGCGCAGACCTCCCAGAAGCGGCCGGCGTCGGGCCAGGTGGGCACACCCTCGAACATCACCGTGGTCGCACCATTGGCCAGCGGACCATAGACGATATAGCTGTGCCCCGTGACCCAGCCCACATCCGCCGTGCACCAGAACACGTCCCCGTCCTGATAGTCGAAGACGTACTGATGCGTCATGGCGGCAAAGGCCAGATAACCGCCGGTCGTATGGACGACCCCCTTCGGCTTGCCGGTCGAGCCCGAGGTATACAGGATGAACAGCGGGTCCTCGGCCCCCATCGGCCGGGCCGGACAGTCGGGGCTGACCTGCTCCATCAGCGCCAGCACATCGACATCGCGGCCCTGAACCCAGGTGGTCTGGTCGCCGGTATGCTTGACGACCAGGCAGCGCACCCTGTCCGAACAATGCAGCAGCGCCGCATCGGTGTTCGATTTCAGCGCGGTCCGCCGCCCGCCGCGTGGGGCGGTGTCGGCGGTAATGACCAGCTTGGCGCCGGAATCGTTGATCCGGTTCGCCAGCGCATCGGGCGAAAAGCCCGCGAAGACAATGGAATGAATCGCCCCGATCCGCGCGCAGGCCAGCATGGCATAGGCGGCTTCGGGGATCATCGGCAGATAGATCACCACGCGGTCGCCGCGCATCACGCCCTGGCTCAGCAGGACGTTGGCCATCCGGTTCACCTTCTCCGACAGTTCGGCATAGGTGATGTGGCGCGCGGGCTGCTTGGGATCGTCCGGCTCGAAGATGATCGCGGTCTGATCGGCGCGTTCGGGCAGATGCCGGTCCACGCAGTTGACGCAGGCGTTCAGGACCCCGTCCTCGAACCACTTGATCGACACCTGGCCCAGCGTGAAGTCCGTGTTCTTGACCTTGGTGTAAAGCTGCATCCAGTCCAGACGTTTTCCCTCACGCCGCCAGAACCCTTCAGGATCGTTCACCGACTCGGCATACAGGCGGCGGTAATCCTCGGGCTTGGCATGGGCGGCGGCAAAGCCGTCGGGAATCGGGTGCTTTGCAATATGATCGACCGTCATTTCCCCTCCTCGATCATCGGTTCGTCCGGTTTTCCAGACGTATGCGGAAAAGGCTGCGCCCTCCGCTTGAGCCAGCCTAGATTGCTCAACACGGTTTTGTCACATGCAAAATCTGCAAAAAGATGCCGCACTGCAGCATGAGTTGTAAAATCACTGCGGTACAGTGCCACAGGCTTTCAATTCGTCTGCATTCACGCCATTTTTGCACAGACATGACAAAGACGGACCCACCCCTTCCCCACCGCCCCGCCGACGATGCCGCCCGTGCCGAGGCGCGCCGGATTCTGGCGCAGGCGCGGCACGCAACCCTGGCGGTCCTGGACGAGGGCGGCTGGCCCATGCAGTCACGTATCGCGCTGCAGGCCGATGCCGCGGGACAACCGCTCGCGCTGCTGTCGGGGCTGGCGCTGCATACGCGCCGTCTGGCCGCGGACCCGCGCGCGGCGCTGCTGATCGCACCGCTTTCGGGGCGGGGCAGTCCGATGGCGCAGCCGCGGCTGTCGCTGCAGGTCCGGGCGCAGATGGCCGAGCCTGGCGAAAGCGCAGGGTTGCGCGCCTTGTGGCGGATGCGGGATCCAAAGTCGGCGGTCTATCTGGACCTGCCGGATTTCCGTTTCTGGCGGATGCATCCGCGCTCGGGCCTGCTCAACGCGGGCTTCGGCCGGGCCTGGCTGCTGGATGCGGCCGATCTGACCGCCTGAACGGCGAAAGCCCCGGCGGACGGACCGCCGGGGCAAAGGAACGTGCAGATGGCCGTGGTCAGTTGGGGATGTCCATCCGCACCCGCACCCCCGCCGTGCCCTTGACGGCGGTGGCAAAGTTCAGCGTGACCGCGTTCTTCGCCGTGCCCTGCAGCGTCGTCACGGACGGCATCTCGCTGATCTTGGCGCCGCTGGCGTTGGTGATCGCGGATTCCGCCACGACAGATTCCACCCGCAGCGCCTGGCCGCTGAAGGGCAGCATCTCGTTCGTCGGCACCGTCCACTTGTTCGATGCCGTATTCTGGACGAAACTGACCGTCAGCGGATTCGATGTCGGCGTGTCGATGCCATAGAAGGTGTTCCCCTCGAACCGGATGTTGCGCATCTTTGCCGCATTCAGCCCGGCATGGGTCGTGTCCACCCGGTCCACCCGGCCGATATTGGCATAAAGCGCCTTGAACACATTGCCGGTCACGTTCAGCCCGTCGATATGATGGCCGGCGCCGCAGGGCTTGACCACCAGCCAGGCGAAACCGGGGGTGGTATGGGAACACAGGAAGGTATTGCCCGTGATCGTCAGCCCGCCAAAGGGCGATTGGCTGGACGACCAGGCGGGTTCCGGCGAATGTTCATTGGTCCATTCGATCGTGGCATTGTCCACATAATTGCCGGTGACCGTCACCTGCACATTCCGGTCGGTCAGCACCAGTCCGGCAAAGCGCAGCCCACCCTGCGCCGCATCGCCCTGGAACCAGTGGTTGCCCGAAAAGATGTGCCCGCTGCCCGCCGCCACGCAGAAATGGCCGAAGCGGACGAAACGGTTGTTACGGATCTTGGCGTCGTTGTTGTTGATGTTGAAGCCGACGCTGCTGCGGTTCTGGGCCAGTTCGCCGACATCGTTCGACATGAACTCGCAGCAGTCGATCAGCATTCCCTGACAGGCAACGCCGATCGAGGTGATCGCCCGATCCCTGGGCCGGGTGAAGAAACAGTCGCGAAACGACCACAAGCCCCCGTCTGCCGGCAGCATCACCCCGCTGGCGACCCCGGCGAGCGAGAATTCGATGTTCCTGAAATAGAAACGGTCGATCTGCGGCACTCCCGAGAAATCGAAGGCATAGCGATATCGGGCAAATCCATAGCTGCGCGTCCCCGCGCCCCCATACAGCGGCTGGGACAGCGTCAGCGTGCCTGCGGCCACGTTTTTCGCCCGCACATAGACTTCGCGCCCGACGCCGGGTCCGGTGATGCGCGAGCCGACCTCGATCGCGGCCACCTGCGCCACATCCTTCAGTTCCAGCGGGCGCCTGGGATCATAGGTTCCGACCGAGGCGGCAGTGCCGGTCGCGAAGGCGGGTCCGTCCACCACCCCGATCTCGCCGTTCATCAGCACGCGGCGCGACGAGAACTGGGTGACGCCGGGGGCTATCCGGGCGATGTCCAGCGGCTCTGTCAGGTCCACCTTGCGACCGCACAGGTCGAACGCATTGTGGTCGCAGTAATCCAGCAGCGCCTGCAACCCGCGCTTCAGCCCTTCGGTTTCGTCGCCGAAGGCATCGGCATAACTGGGAAAATCGAAATTGCGGCGCAGCGCCAGACGCGCCGTTCGCGGCATGACCAGCGTGCCCCTGAACCGCACCGGCTCGTTCATGGTCAGGTCGTCGCCAATGAAATACCGCCCCTCGGGGACCAGCACCTGCCCGCCCGCCGCCGCCGCATCCGCAGCCAGGAAGGCGGCGCGGTCGTTGGTCACGCCGTCGCCGCGGGCGCCGTAATCGCGCACGTCCACCCAGTCGATCAGGCCGGGCACGAAGGCCGCGGTCACGTCCTCGATGCGGATGCTTTCGATGCGCACCGCGCCCCCGTTCGCGCCGGTCAGATCCAGCCCGAAATGACCGATGGCGGCCCTTGTTCCCCACGCCATGTCCACGCCCGGTCGCGGACCCGTGGCCACGATGGCCGACACCTCGACGATGGTGCCGTATCCGGGCAGCGGCACGGCAGGCCCTGTTTCCACCACGCCATCGACATGCTGGCGGCCTGCCGTTCCCGCCCAGGCCCCGATGCGGACCGAGGGCAGGTTGCCCGCGACTGCCTTCACCCGCGCCGAAACGCGCACGAACACCCCCGGCCAGATCGGGGTTTCCCCGCGGAACCGGATGCGCGTGACATCCTGTTGCTTCACGATTTCCAGGCATGTGCCGAAATCCTGATCGGCGGGCACGATGGCGGCATTGGGCGCGCCCGCCCAGCTGGCGTCCCCGGACAGCCCGTCTTCGCGCGACCAGACACCCAGCCCTGCGGCAAAGGCGGGCGGGTTCAGCTGGACGCCGGCGGTGATCGCGATGTTCATGCAGTCTTCTCCCTGGCATGGATGCGAGGGCGAACCCCGCGCTGGGGCCAAGACTGTGGGAACGGGATTTACGATTGGTTAACCATGCGTACGGCGCAACGGCCCCGGCCGCAACAGGCGGCCGGGTGCAGTCGTCCGGCGGTCAACCCTGGGCCAGTTCGCCCGCGCCTTCTGCCGCCAATTCACCCCGCAGCGCGCGCTCGATCAGCGCCCCGGTCTCGGCCACGCCGTAAAGCGCGATGAACCCGCCGAACCGCGGCCCCTGATCGGCCCCCAGCAGCACCTGATACAGCGCGCCGAACCAGTCCTTCATTGGCTCGAACGCATGGTCGCGACCCACGGCATAGACCATCTCCTGCAGCTTTTCCGCATCTGCCGGACCGTCCCAGGCCGCCAGCCGCTGCGCCAGATCGGCCAGCGCCGCGCTTTCCTGTTCGCTGGGGGCACGATATCTGCGCTGGGGCGCGACGAAAGCCTCGAAATACCGCACGGCAAATCCGGCTGCTGCGTCCAGGTCCGGATGTGTCTCGGGCGAAGCTTCGGGCGCATAGCGCCGAATGAAGCCCCAGAGCCGTTCCTTGTCATGCGCCCCCGAAACCGAAGCGAGATTCAGCAGCATCGAAAACGGCACGACCATGTTCGATTGGGGCACGTTCCCGCCGTGGATGTGCCAGACGGGATTGGCAAACTGCTGATCCGGCGTCTGGTCGGGATATGCGCGCAATTGCTGATGATATTCATCGACGGCCTTGGGGATCACGTCGAAATACATCCGCTTGGCGGTCTTGGGTTTCTGATACATGAAATAGGACAGGCTTTCGGTGGCCGCATAGGTCAGCCATTCGTCGATGGACAGCCCGTTGCCCCTGGACTTGCTGATCTTCTGCCCGTGCTGGTCCAGGAACAGCTCATAGGTGAAATGCTCGGGCGCCCGCCCGCCCAGCACCTCGCAGATGCCGTCATAAATGGGCGTGTTGGTGGAATGATCCTTGCCATACATCTCGAAATCGACATCCAGCGCGGCCCATCGTGCGCCGAAATCTGGCTTCCACTGCAGTTTCACATGCCCGCCCGTCACGGGCAGCGTCCATTCGCGCCCCGTCTCGTCGTCAAATGTGATCTCGCCCCGGACCGCATCCACGTTCCTGATGGGAACATACAGAACCCGCCCCGTTTCCGGGTGGATCGGCAGGAAGCAGGAATAGGTCTGCTGGCGTTCCTCGCGCAGGCTTGCCAGCATGATCTCCATGATCGCGTCGTATTTCTCGGCCGCCTTCAGCAGGGTCGGGTCGAACTGCCCCGAGTTGTAGAAATCCGTCGCGCTGATGAATTCGTATTCGAACCCGAACGTGTCCAGGAAACGCCGCAGCATGGCGTTGTTGTGGGCGCCGAAGCTTTCGTATTCCCCGAACGGATCGGGCACGCTCGTCAGCGGCAGTTGCAGATGCTGGCGCAGCATCCCGGTGTTTGGCACATTGTCGGGAACCTTGCGCATCCCGTCCAGATCGTCCGAAAAACAGAACAGACGCGTGGGAATGTCCGAGATCATCTGGAACGCGCGGCGGATCATCGTCGTGCGCGCGACCTCGCCGAAGGTGCCGATATGGGGCAGGCCAGACGGGCCGTAACCCGTCTCGAACAGGACATAGCCCTTTTCGGGGTCCTTCCTCTCGTAACGTTTCAGCACCCGGCGCGCTTCCTCGAAGGGCCAGGCCTTGGATTTCATCGCGGCGTCGCGCAGGGTGGTCATGGGTGCTCTCCGTCAATACGGCTGCCGCCGTAGCGGGCGCGGGGGGCATCGTCAACAATCGGCAGGATTTCCCGTGAACATCGAACTTCCCTCGTTTTCCCCCTGCGACGCGCTGGTGGCCGTGATGGTGGCCGTCTCGGCCTCGGATGAAACGGTGCGGACCTCGGAACTGGTGGCGATCGAACGCATCGTGAACCATGCCCCGATCTTCGCGCAGTACGACATCGACCGCATCCGGGCGGTCGCGCAGACGGTGATGACGCTGTTCGAGGAAGAGGACGGGCTTGATGCCCTGTTCGGGCTGGTCCGCGATTCCCTGCCGCCCCGGCTGTTCGACACCGCCTATGCGCTGGCCTGCGACGTGGCGGCGGCCGACGGGCGGCTGCGCGAGGCCGAATTGCAGATGTTGACCGAAATCCGCGATCAGATGGAGATCGACCGCCTGCACGCCGCTGCGATCGAACTGTCCGCCCGCGCGCGGCACTGCACGTTGTAAGGCGCGCTCAGATCTCGGGCATCGGTACGGGCGGAGTCTGCGGCATGCGTCCCGCGCGGGCGATCAGGTCCCGCTGCAGCAGCCGCGCCCGATCGGTCCAGCCCGGCACGCCCACGGGCAACTCGTTCCCGCGGCTGGCGGCGCTGCGGTCCGCGTCCCCGATCATGATGGCAAAGGCACGTTCCACCGAATCGGGAAAACGCGCGTAACCTGACAGATTGGACACGAAATTCAGCGTTCCGGTCTTGGCCTGGACCAGCGGATGCCCGCCCCTCCCGTCTCCTTGCGCCCGTTCTTCCAGCGTCTGCGTCAAGGGGTTCCTGTTCAGCAACGGGCGCAGGATCGCCGCACGATTCGGGTCGCACAACAGCCGCGCCAGCGTCAGCGCCGAAATCCGGCTGTCAGCGCCCAGCCCGGAATGGTCGTGCAGCACTGCCGTCCCAGCGCCCGTGGCGATGGCCGAGCCGCGCAGGTCAGCCGCCCCGCTCGCCGCCAGCCCGACCGCCTCGGCTGTCAGATTGGTCGAATATTCCAGCATTCCCCGCAGCACCTCGCGCAGCGGCGGACTGTCGATACGAGTGATCTCGTCCCCCTCGGGCGGGCCGGGCAGAATCTCGGGCGCGGGCAGAACCAGCCCTTCGGCGCGGCACAGGGTCTGGAACACGTCACCCGCATAGAGTTCGGGCGCGCGGACCGGCAGCCAGCGCGTCCCTGTCCGGCCCAGCCGCGACCGTGGGATCGTCCAGACTTCATGTCCGTCCTCGATGGCATGGCCGAAGCCATTCCCGCCCACCATGCCCGCGCGGATGGTAAAGGCGCGGGGCGCGTGCCGGTTCCCCCGCGCGGTCAGGTCCAGGCTGCAGGAATCCTCGCACCGCCATCCCAGATGCACGCGGTTGTGGTTCAGCATGATCCCTGACAGCGCCGGGTTATAGGCAAGCTGGGCTGCCTGTTCCGGTGCGATCCGTTCCATCCGCGGCAGCGCCTCGCCCCAGACCGCGAACCCCGCCGGGCGCCAGTCGCCTGCAGCCGCCGCCGTCATCCGCGCCAATACGGCCAGGGCATCGGTATCCAGCACCGGATCGCCGCCCCCTGCCAGCACCAGCATGTCGCCCCGGCGCAATACGCGGGTGGCAAAGCGATGCGAAGGCCCCAGCCGGTCCAGCGCATAAAGCGCCGTCATTATTTTCAGCGTGCTGGCCGGCGGCATCGGCAGGTCTTCGCTCCAGCCGTCCAGCAAGGCACCGGTCGCTGGATCAAGCACCGCCATCCCCAATTGCGCCTGCCCCAGACCCGCCGCCTGCAACATCGCGGGAATCGGTCGGGCGGGACGGAGCGGCGGGCGCCCGATGTCCGAAAAGACCTGCGCCCCCGCAGGACTTATGACCAGCATGGCCGCAGCCCCTGCCAGAACGGCCCGGCGATGGAACAATCTTTTCGGAACAAAATCCTGCGGCATCAATCTGACCTCGTTTCCCGCCCCTGCGGCAGCCGCCCGCCTTCCACCAGCCAGGCCGCCAGCGCAAGTCCCCCCACCAGCAGCAGCCAAAGCCAGTCCGGCAGCAGCGCCCGCCGCGCCAGCCCCTCGACCGCGGCTGCACCGCGCGGCGTCACCCCTATCCAGTCGCCTGCCACGCCCCGTCCCGTCGCGGACCGGCCCGCACGCACCGTCCGCAGGCCGGGGATGCCATCCGACAGACGATGGACCGATCCGCCCGTCACCTCGACCAGCGGGGCCAGCGCCCCTGCATCGGCCACGGTCCGCTCGAACTCGCGCGGGGCGGCAGGGCCGACCGCCACCATCCGCGCCAGATCGCCGTCCTGCAGCCGGTAAAGCCCCGGTCCGGGCGACTGCCATCGCCCGGTGAAATGCCCCGGCCCGGCGGGTTCCAGCGCCAGTTCCGCCGTCGCCCCGTCCGGGCCAGTGATAAGGACCGGACCGGCATGGTCGCCCATCTTCTGCCGCGTGACGGTGATCGCCAG
>CALLYR010000014.1 GCA_937859005.1 uncultured Paracoccus sp.
GGGCGCTCGCCCGCCTGGCGATCGGGAGCGGCAACGGCGCGGACGTGATCGACATCGAAGTGCTGCCGCAGGCCGGAGCGGGCGCGCGAGGGTGCGGGTTCGGTCCACCATGTGGCCTTTGCGGTCCCGGACCGCGCGGCCCAGCTGCAGGTCCGCAAGGCGCTGTCCGACGCGGGCGCCCATGTCACGCCGGTCATCGACCGCGATTATTTCTGGGCGATCTATTTCCGCACACCCGGCCCCGAGGCGCGTGCCTCCGGCGCTGCCCCAAGAGGCGCACGCCTTTGCCGCAACGGCACGATCAGGTCCGGCCCCGGCATCGTCGCTGTCTCTGCCTGCGGGCGGGCCGCCCCTTGGGACATTGCAGGATGCAGGTCCATGGCGATGGCCGCCGCAGAAGCCGGACCGGCAGCGGCAGGCAGGGCCGGGCAGAAGGGACCTCGCCCGCCTCAGTCCTGCAGTTCGGCCCGGCGCAGGCTGTCCAGATCGGCCGAGCCCGTGCAGAACATGGCAATGCGAAGCTGCCGGATGACATCGCCCAGATGTTCGGCCAGCGCCTCGGTGCCGGATCGTGCCGCCGGCAGGGCCGCGGCCGCCTGTCCGGCCAGATCGGCCCCCAGCCGCAGGGCGCGGGCCACGTCAAGGCCGTCGCGGACGCCGCCCGAGGCGATCAGGACGCATCCGGGCCGCATGACGGGCGCCATTCCGGCCACGGCATCGGCGGTGGGGATGCCCCAGTCGTGAAAGGGCGCGGCCAGGCGCCGCATCCGGTCGTCGCCGCGCTCGGCCTCGACCCGCGCCCAGCTTGTCCCGCCGACGCCGGCGACATCGATCAGCGTGACGCCGATGTCCATCAGCCTGCGGCCCACGTCAGCCGACAGGCCGGCGCCGACCTCCTTTACGCCGACGGGCACCGGCAGGCCGCGCACCAGCGCCGCGATCCGGTCGAGCAGGCCCGAGAAATCGCGGTCCCCGCCCGGCTGGATCGCCTCCTGCAAGGGGTTCAGATGCAGGACCAGCGCGTCGGCCTCGATCATCTCGACGGCGCGGCGGGCGTCCTCGACCCCCAGGCTGCGATTGAGCTGCACGGCCCCCAGGTTGCCCATGATCGGGATGCGGCCCGCCCGCGCCCGCAGGTCGGCCATCAGCCCGCCCGAGCCGTGCCCTTCCAGCGCGACCCGCTGGCTGCCCACCGCCAGCGGCAGGCGCAGCGCGCCGCAGGCCTCGGCGATCCTGATGTTGATGGCCTGCGCCTCGGCCGGTCCGCCGGTCATCGCCGATACCATCAGGGGGGCAGCGACGGGATAGCCCAGAAAGGTCGTCGTGGGGTCGATCGCCTCGAAATCGAGTTCGGGCAGCGCCACATGGCGAAAGCGCACCCGGTCGAATCCGGTGCCTTGCCGGCCCTGGGTGCCGCGCCCGCCGGCGACGATGCTCAGATGTTCGGATTTGCGGGCCACAATGTCGGTCATGGGTGGTCTCGGTCGGATGATGCCGGGCTGCCTGGGGCCTTGATGAAAGGGAACGCCGGACGATCGGCGGAATCGCTCTGGGCTGGCGGCCATATATGTTTGTTCTGATGCGCGTTCCGGTGCAGGGCCGCAAGCGGCATCGCAGATCCTGCCCGGATGAAGGAAGCGGGCATGTTGCGCAGGCAGGGCGGCATCGCCGCGATGGCAAGCCCCCGCGATGCCGGGTTCATCCGGCACCTTCGGGGCCTGGGGCGTGATCCCGATGACAGGACGGTCCGAAATCCCTGTCCCCCGGATACCGCCGCTGCAATGCCGTCGGGGCGGAGAGGAGATCGTTCGAGCAGGAGAATGCCGCAGCCGCAGGTTCTTGCAAGGATGGCCGCTCTGCGCCGATGACTGGCAGCCGTTCTCGTGAAAGGCCGGCAGCGCCTTTCGCCGCCCGCCGGGATCGGCGCTGCAGGCTCCTTTCCGATGCAAGGACATGATGCTGGCGACATGGACGGCCTGCCCGGAACAGGGGCGGGGCCTGTCCGCCAACCTGCCCATGCCTATCTGGTCGAGCACGCGCCGGCACGTCCGACCCGGTGCCGGGCTTTCGACCTGTGGCCGCGGCAGGGCCCGCGTGCCGCCTCGCCCGACGAGATCTTTCGCCGCCCGCCGGGATCTGGTGTTTGCCGCACAGCGGCGGCGTGCCACCGGGTTGGCGCGGGTCATGCTGAACCGGCACGCCCGCGAGACCGGGCTGACGGTCGATCTGGACGAGATTTCCCATGACGAGGCCGAATGGGAAATGGGGGGCAAGGCCTTCGATTACACCCGGCCCTCGCTGGAACGGCGCTGGAGGGCCGGCCATGCAGCCGCCCGCGCCGCGCGCCCCAGAGATGCCACGGGACGGGTGAAGCCGCAGGATTCTGCGCGGCAGGCCTGCAGGCACGGGCGGATGCGGCGCGACATGGCAGGCCAGCAAGACGACGGAATGGCCGCCTGCAGGGCATGGCCCCCAGCCACGGACTTGTCGATCCCGGCGTCCGCCCCCGGTTGCCTTTCGCCGGATCGGCGGTTCGGGTGGCCGCAGCAGGGGTCCGCGCGGCGTCCCGGACCGGCTTGCGGAAGCGCCGATTTCTGCGGGGCAGGAAAAGACCGCGTCCCGCATGGGCGGCCGCACCTGCCGGGTGGCGGGATCGCGTCCGTGCCCGGCACGAAACGGCCCGCAAGGACAAGGCAGGGACGAGGACACGCTGCGGATGGACCTTTTCCGGGGCTCCGGGCTTCTGTTCCCTGATGCCGGGCCTTGGGCCGGAATCCTTGTCTTGTCTTGCAGGAGGCCGTGAAATTGCTGCAACTGGAAACGCCGATTCTGGAACTCATGCTGCGCGCGACATTCCTGTTCGTGCTGTTCATGATCCTGTTCAGGATATTGCCGCGCCGGACCGCAGGCGAAATGGCGCCGATGGATTTCGTCTTCCTGCTGCTCATCACCGAGGCGGCGTCCCATTCGCTGGGCGAATTTTCGTCGCTGGCGGACGGAACCGTGCAGATCCTGACCTTCATGGGGCTGAATTACCTGACGAACCGGCTGAGCTATCATTTTCCCTTCATGCAGAAACTGCTTGAACATTCGCCCCTGCCGGTGGTCGAGGACGGCAGGATGTTGCGCCGCAACATGAGCAGGGAAACGCTGACCGAAGACGAGCTGATGGGCGGGCTGCGGCGTGAAGGGATCGACGATGTGGCCAAGGCCCGCAAGGTCTGCCTGGAAGGCGACGGGCAGTTGAGCGTGATCCGCAAGGACGATTGACCGGGTCAACCGTCCTGGGGCGAAGGCGGCGCCCCGCCCCTCTGCCAGCGGCTCGCCCCCCCCGATTGCCCGTCCCCGGGACGGCCGGTTGCAGCCCCCTTTGGGGACCGCGCATGAGCCGGTGCAGCCTTGTGTCCGATGGC
>CALLYR010000015.1 GCA_937859005.1 uncultured Paracoccus sp.
GATGTCGCCGGGATACAGGAAGAATTCCGGCGCGCCCCGGCCCCGCGCGCCTGCGTTGACCTGTTCGATCCAGGCGTTGACCCCGGCGGCATAGGCATCCAGCGCCGCTTGCGTCGGTTCGTCCTGCGCCGCCACCGATTCCAGCGCCCGCCGCCACAGCCCCAGCCGCCGCGCCAGATCGTCCGCCGCCAGCGCGCGGGTGCCGTAAAGCTCTGCCAGCCGCCCCTGCGCCGCGCGGCGCAGCACCACCATCTGGAACAGCCGGTCCTGCGCATGCGCGAGGCCCAGCGCGAAAAAGGCGTCGGTGTCCGTTTCCGCGAAGATATGGGGCACGGCCTCGGTCGTGCGCACGATCTCGACAGGCGCGGAAATCCCTGTCACCGTCAGTTCCGCGCCGTATTCGGGCAACGAGCGGACCGCGAAATACCAGGCCAGCACGGCTGCGGCGACCCCCCCGACGATCAGCCCCACGGTCAGCCGCACCAGCCAGCGAAACAGCGTCAGCATCGGGAAAGCGGTCCTTCGGGTCGGGGCGCCCCGGTTGACCGGACCGCCGGGCGGTGGGATGGAGTTGTCGAGACGCGCTGATAGGGCAGCTGCCGCCACAGTTCAACGCGGCGGGACAACCACAGGGGGACAAGGACACGATGGCACGGACGGCATTCCTGGGACTGGGCGTGATGGGCTTTCCGATGGCGGGGCATCTGGCCGCCGCCGGACACGAGGTCACCGTCTTCAACCGCACGCCCGCGCGCGCCGCCGCATGGGTCGAACGCCACGGCCAGCACTCTGCCCCCACCCCGCGCGAGGCCGCGGAAGGGGCGGATTTCGTCCTGGCCTGCGTGGGCAACGACGACGATCTGCGGCAGGTGTGCCTGGGGCCGGACGGCGCCTTCGCGGGGATGCGCCGGGGCGCGGTCTTCGTCGATCACACGACCGTTTCCGCCGCCGTCACGCGCGAACTGGCCGAGGCTGCGCGCGGAATGGGCCTTGGCTATGTCGATGCGCCGGTATCGGGCGGGCAGGCGGGGGCGGAAAACGGCCAGTTGTCCGTGATGTGCGGCGGGGCCGAGGACGATTACGCCGCCGCCGAGCCCGTCATTGCCGCCTATGCGCGCATCTGCCGTCGCATGGGCGAGGCGGGCGCGGGGCAGCTGACCAAGATGTGCAACCAGATCGCCATCGCCGGTCTGGTGCAGGGGCTGTCGGAATCGCTGAACTTCGCCGAACGCGCGGGGCTGTCGATCCCGGCTGTGGTCGAGGTCATCAGCCAGGGCGCCGCCGGCAGCTGGCAGATGCAGAACCGCCACGCGACCATGGCCGAGAATCGCTTCGACTTCGGCTTTGCGGTGGACTGGATGCGCAAGGATCTGGGCATCTGCTTGGCCGCCGCCGACGAAAACGGCGCCAGCCTGCCCGTCACCGCGCTGGTCGATCAGTTCTACAAGGAGGTGCAGGCCATGGGCGGCGGCCGCTGGGACACCTCGTCCCTGATCGCGCGGCTGCGGCGGTGACGCGGCCGGACGACGCGGTGATCCATCGCGGCGCAGGCCAGCCCGATCCCGGTTGGTTCGAGTCCCGCTTTGCCGCGAACGGCTGGACCGGCGCGTGGCGGGACGGAGTTTACGGCTGGCACCATTACCACGCGACCACGCATGAGGTGCTGGGCTGTTGCGCCGGATCGGCGCGCATCCAGCTGGGCGGCGACGACGGGCCGATCCATGACATCGCGGCAGGCGATGTCGTGGTGATTCCCGCGGGGCTGGCCCATTGCAACCGCGGGGCCTCCGATGATTTCGCGGTGGTGGGGCCTATCCCGGCGGCGTCGTGCCCGACATGCAGGAAGGGGCGGGCGATCCCTCCATCGCCCTGCCCCGCCCCGAATGCGATCCGGTGCTGGGACGCGGGCGCGGTTTCGCCGCAGGGTGACGGCTGCGGCGCCGCCCCGGTTTTCAAGGGCCGGGCAGTGGCAACTGTCCTGCCCTGCAGGATCGGTCCCACGCCTGTCCTGCGCCCGCCGGAAAGCGGCTGGGATGCGGCCCCACGGTCCCCCGCGGCGGGCGGAAGGCGCCCCGCCTGCGCAACATATGCCCTTCGCGGCCGCGCGCGGGGCGGCTCAGGCCGCTTTCTGCACCCCTGCCGCCGCGGTGCCGGATATGGTTTCCATGGATTCGTCCGGTGCAATCCGCAGGGCGCGCAGGGCATTCAGGATCACGGCCACGTCGATCACCTCTTGAATCAGGGCGCCCTGCACGGGAGTCAGCCAGCCCAGGGCCGCGGCAATCATGCCGACGACCGACAGCCCGATTCCCGCCACGACGCTTTCGATGGCGATGCGGCGGGACCCCT
>CALLYR010000016.1 GCA_937859005.1 uncultured Paracoccus sp.
GGGCTTTGCGCGAGCGCCGGGGTTCGTGCTGTGAGCCGGCTGCGTTCGGGACTGCTGGCCGTTGCGCTGGCGCTGGCGGCGCTGGCGGCGCTGCCGGCACGGGCGGAATCGCTGGCCGACACGATGGTCGCGGCCTATCGCCATTCGGCGCTGCTGGACCAGAACCGCGCCCTGCTGCGCGCCGCGGACGAGGATGTGGCCAGCGCCCTGGCCCAGTTGCGTCCGATCGTGCAATGGGCCGCCGCGCACAGCTTCCAGCGGGTGGACGGGGCCGAGGCGGTGACCACGACCCTGTCGCTGGTCGCGCAGATGACGCTTTACGATTTCGGCCGCAGCCAGCTTGCGATCGACTATGCCAAGGAACAGGTGCTGGCCACGCGCGAATCGCTGATCGCGGTGGAACAGGACGTGCTGCTGACCGCGGTGCAGGCATTCCTGAACGTGCGCAGTGCCGAGCAGCAGGTCGCGTTGCAGGCCAACTCGGTCAATCTGCTGGGCCAGGAACGGCAGGCCGCGCAGGACCGCTTCGACGTGGGCGAGATCACCTCGACCGACGTGGCCCTGGCCGAGGCGCAACTGGCCCAGACCCGCGCCGGGCTTGCCACCGCACAGGGACAACTGGAAATCGCGCGCGAGGCGTTCAATGCCTCGGTCGGGCGCATGCCCGCCAGGCTGGATGCGCCGCCGCCCCTGCCCAAACGGCCCGAATCGCTGGAAGCCGCGCGTGCGGTCGCGCGCAAGACCCATCCCGCGATCCGCCAGGCGCAGCGCGCCACCGCGGCAGCCGAACTGCAGGTCGCGGCAGCCGCGGCGGAACGGCGGCCCACGATCACCGGCCAGATCGGCCTGGCCGGCAGCCGCCAGCCCGAGACGGCGCGGAACGCACTGGGCCTGCCGACAGGGACCGAGGCCAACCATTCCGGCACGCTCAGCGCCCGGCTCGAGGCGAATCAGACGATCTATTCCGGCGGCCGGCTACCCGCCTCGCATCGCCGCGCCATGGCGAGCCGCGATGCCACGCGGGCGTCGCTGCTGAACGCGGCGCGGCAGGTGGATCAGGCCGTGGGCACCGCCTGGGCCAACATCGACGTGGCGCGAGCCCAGATCCGGGCCATCGACGAACAGATTTCGGCGGCGCAGCAGGCCTATGAGGGTGTGCGCGAGGAAGCGACGCTGGGCGCGCGCACCACGCTGGACGTGCTGGACGCCGAACAGGACCTGCTGGAGGCACGGGCCGACAGGATCACGGCCGAAGCCAATCTCCAGTTAGCACATTATCAACTCCTGGCTGCTATGGGTCTCTTGACGGTGACTGACCTCAAGCTGGGAATACCGACCTATGATCCATCGGCCTATTACAACGCAGTGCGCAACGCGCCTTACACCAGCACCCAGGGCCAAAGCCTGGACCGCGTGCTGCGCGCCATCGGCAGGCAACCGGGTTGACGGCATCGGCCGCGGGGTGGCTGGGCAATGACCGACACCACCCTGCAGCGCCCAGCCGACAGCGCCGACCAGATTTCGGACAACATCGGCGACGTGCTCGCCTCGATCCGCCGCCTGATCGCGCAGGACGAGACTGCGCCTTTCTCTGACAGCGCCCCTGGGGGCGATTCCGCGGCCGATGTCCCGAACCCTGCCGGGGCGCCGGGCGACGATCCTTCTGCTGCGCACCGGGCACAGCCCCTGATTCTCAGCCCTGATACCCTGGTCGCTCGCAGCGGGTTCGCGGCGGAGGCTGTGAACGGGCTGCCGCCGTCACCCATGCAGGACATGACGGAAGAAGGCCACGCAGCGCCTGCATACGCGTCTCATGCGTCCGGCGTAGGGCACCCGGAGGACGGCGCCGCCCGGACGGGGGGGCCGGCCCAGGGGCAGGCGAACGGCAGGACGGCCGACGCAGCGCCCCTCCCGACCGAGGCCGCACCGTCGCAGGTCCCGGTCATCGCCGCGCCTGTGGCGGGGTTCGCCCCTGCCCGGTCCGTGCCGGAGGATGCCCGCTCTCCTGCGCTCATCGACCTGCAGAAAGGGGGCGGCAGCCTCGGCCTGCATCCCTTCGCCCCGCCACAGGACCTGCCCGCGGGCGGGCCGCTGCTGCGCAGCCTGCTGCGCAATGTCGTGCGGCAGGAGCTTCAGGGCGAACTGGGCAGCCATCTGGAATACAACCTGCGCCAGATGATCCGCCAGGAAATCGCCCGCACCCTGAGCGAGGCGCTCGAACCTTCCGCCTGACCAGCCCAGAGGCCCATGCCTCCACCCACCGCCCGAAGCTGCGGGCCCGCGCGTCAGGCCCGCCGCGGCGGAAAGGGATGCGGGGTGGGCAAGGGCTTATGCCGGAAAGGCGCGAGAAGGCGGGCAGCCGGGCTTCATGCCAGCCCCCGATAAAGGGCATGTCCGTATGTCAGCGCGATACCGTTATCCTGTGACCCGGTGCAGCGGCAACCGCCGATGCACGAAACTCAACAGACGGGCAATAAACTCAAGGAACAGGCGCGTCCGATCAGGGCACGCCGTTCAGGGCCGGACGGCCAAGGCTGCGCCGTTCAGGGCTGCGCCTTTCGCAGCCTGCAGTGCAGGTCACAGATAGTCTTCGGGATCGACGCTGTCGAAGCCCTTGCGGACCTCGAAATGGACGACGCCGCTGCTGCGGGCGGTGCCGATGGTCTGGCCGGCCTTGACGCTGTCGCCCTTGCCGACGCTCAGATCCCCCAGGCCCGCATAGACCGTCATCAGCCCGCCGTCGTGACGGACCACGACGATCGGCACGCCGTCGGTGTCGCGCGTGACCGCCGCGACCGTTCCCGACGAGGCCGCCTTGACCGAACTGCCCGCGGCGGCGGAAATGTCGATCCCCTCGTTCGCGCCCTTCTTGTAGGGCCGGATGATCGAGCCGTTGACCGGCATTGCGAACCGCCCGCTGCCGGATGCGGCGGTCCGGGTCTTGCCCAGATCGGGGGCGTCGGTCTTCGGGGCGGGCTTTGCGGCGGGCACGGTCTTTTCATCGGGCAGGGGCCGGGCCGCCGATGGCGGCTGGGGGGTGGGCGATCCCACGCCCGGCGCCATGACCGCGACCCGCCCGCCGGACGCCGCAGAGGCACCGCCCGCCGGAATGGTCAGCGTCTGGCCCGACCGCACATTCATCGACGCAGGCAGCGCGTTCGCCGCGGCCAGGTCCTGGATCGCTACGCCATATTTGCGCGAGATGGACCAGGCGGTTTCGCCCGCCTCGACCTTGTGGGTCCGGGCGGCGGCAGGGACGGCGGCCTGGGTGGCGGCCTGCGCAGGGGTCGCGGCACGCGCAGTTCCCGACGGCGGTTCGACCACCGGCTGGCGCACGCCCTGTCCGGCAAAGGGGTCGCGGACCTGCTGCGCCCCGGTCCCGCCCGCGACAGTGCGGCCCATGCCCCAGGGCAGCGCCAGCCGCGGCATCTGCATCTGCGGCATCTGGACGCGGGGCAGCGCGCCGGGGACCGAAGTCGCCGGTCCGCCTGGCGCCACCCCCGCAACCGGTGCCCCGACGGCACCCGTCTGCCCCACAGGCTGCACACAGGCCGCCAGCGCCAGGATCAGCCCGCAGGCTCCGGCGCGCGCCAGGAAAGCTTTCATCATCTGCCCGTCCTCATGTCTTTCTTGCGGGGGTCATGTCTGTCCCAACCCCTCGACCAGCGGCACGAACCGCACCTGCCGCAGCTCGTCATAGGTGTAACCCGTTTCCGTCCGCGTGACGCGGATCAGGGTCTGCACCGCGTCCGACTGCCCGACCGGCACCACCATGATACCGCCGATCTTCAGTTGCGACAACAGCGGCCCCGGCGGGTCCTCGGCCGCCGCGGTCACCATGATGCGGTCGAAGGGCGCCTGTTCCGGCAGCCCGTGCGAGCCGTCGGCGACGCGGGCGGTGATGTTGGTCAGGCCCATCCTGCGGAACAGATCCTCGGCCTCGGTCACCAGGCGGCGGTGGCGGTCCACCGTCATCCCCCGCCGGCACAGGCCCGACAGCACCGCCGCC
>CALLYR010000017.1 GCA_937859005.1 uncultured Paracoccus sp.
CCACGCTGGCGGCGCGGGCGCGGACGAGGCGGCGGGCGATCTGGTCCGGGGTGGCCTCGCCCATGTCCGCCAACGCGGCGCGGACGGCGGCGATCTGATCGGGCAGCGCCTTGGGCCAGGGGGCCTTGGCGGTGCTGTCCTGCGGGCCAAGGTCCATCGCAGCCTGCTCGCGCTGGGCACTGGCGGCGCGGCCCTGCGGGTTCTGGTAATCGGGGCGCAGCCAGCGGATCAGGCCGCGCCCTTCCTCGGTCGCGCGGGCGCGGTTCAGGTCCACCAGGCTGTGCAGGATGTCGTCGTCGGACAGGTTTGCGGGCCAGCCATAGGCGGCGGCCGCCTCGGCATCGATCCGGTCGTGCAACTCGCGCAGGATGCCGATCAGGCCCTGGTCATAGGTTTCCTTCTCCCGGCCTTCGATCCGTTCGCCCGCGCGCAGCTTGTCCAGCACGTTGTACATCTGCGTCAGGGTCAGTTTGGGATGGGCGGCCTGCTGCGCCTTGCGGTGGGCGTCGAGCTGTTCGCCAAGGCTGCGCAGGCGGGTTTTCTGCGCCTCGGTCGGGTCAGGGAAGGGGAAGGGGTCGAAGCACTTGGACTTATTGTAGCGCGGATCGTTCCCGTATCCGAGCCGCCCGCCCGCGGTCAGCGCCCAGACCACATGGATGCGCGAGGACAGCACCGCCAAGGCTGCGGCGTCGTCCAGACCAATGGCGATCAGCATGTTGTCAGGCAGGATCACGCCATCAAGGAACATGAAAACGCGATGCTTGGCCGTTTCGACGGTCGCGATATAGCGCGGCAGGCCATCCAGTGCCGGGCGCAACTGCGGGCGCGGCTTGCCGTGCAGCCACCAATATCGCGCATATTGCGCACTATCAGGCGAGGTCGTGGCCTTCGCGTCCCTTTCGGGGCGCACGCGGTCGGATAATAGCTGATATACCGCCGGAAAGCGGCTGCGCACTTCGTCCTCGGACAACCCGAACAGGTCGATCACCATGACGCCGCGCGGGGTGGCGGTCAGGTCGCGCCCGTTGCGGTAATGCCGGATATGCGCCTCCAGCCCCGGCACGCTGCCCAGTCCCAGCGCGCGCGCTTCGCCGGGCGTGACGATGAAGCCTGCGCCATGCAGCTTCACGCCGGGCGAGGAAATGCCCTCGTTCGCCTTCAGCGGCACCGCCCCCGCCACATCCGCCCCGATCCGCAGATTGGCGAAGATGCGGCCCTTTTCGATGGACAGGGTGACGGGGCGGCCCTCGGCCTCGCTCTCGCCCCGGCGTTCCTCGGTCACGGTCGCCAGCCGCCCCGGCTGCGTGCCGCCTTCGGCCACGGTCATGGCGATGCGCACCGCCGCGCCGTCGCTGGCATCCACCCAGGGGTGATCGGGAATGGCAAAGACCAGCGACAACGGCGTTTTCGGGTCGGCCAGATGCGGCTCCAGCACCTTGCGGTTGAAGGTCTGGCGCAGGGAATTGGTGGTAATGAGGCCGAAACGGCGCGCGCCCTTCGCGGGCGTCTTGCCGGTGGCGGGCGTCCAGCCGCGCGTGGCCAGCGCCGCCTTGTCCCACCAGTACATGACGAAATCGGCGCTTTGCGGGATGCGAGGGTAAGCCGCGCGCAATGCCTCGGCATAGCCGTCGCCCAGCGCCTCGCGCATCCGGCTGGCCCCGATGAAGGGCGGGTTGCCGACGATGAAATCGGCCTGCGGCCAGGACGCCGGGCGGGGGTTCAGGTAATCCAGAACGGGCACGCGCGCCTGCGCGTCGGGCACCCGCTCGCCCGTGACCGGGTGCAGCGTGGTGGTGACGCCATCCCAGCGGGTGACGGGGCGGCCCGCCGCGTCCAGCCGGGGACGGGTGCCGTCATGGGCCAGCACCGCGTCGCGGTTTTCGATGTTGCGGAAGTCGCGCAGCACGGGTTCGGCGGGGCTGGCCTGCCCATGCGTGCGGAAATGCCATTGCAGAAAGCCGATCCACAGCACCAGTTCCGCCACCGCCGCCGCCCAGGGGTTCAGTTCCAGCCCCAGGAACTGATGCGGGTCCACCGTATGCCCGGCCAGCGACAGCGCGCCCTGATCCTCGCCCAGCTCAGTCAGAAGCGCGGTCACCTCGCCCTCCAGCCGCTTCATCAGTTCAAGGGCGACATACAGGAAATTGCCCGATCCGCAGGCCGGGTCCAGCACGCGGATGTCGCACAGCCGGGCGTGAAAGGCGCGCACGATGGCGCGGGCCTGGTCCAACTGGCCCTGGTTGGCCAGCGTCAGCGCGGCGGCCTGCACGTCGCGCCAGTCCGCGCGCAGCGGCTCAATCACGGTCGGCACCACCAGCCGTTCGACATAGGCGCGCGGCGTGTAATGCGCCCCCAGCTTGTGACGCTGGCGCTTGTCCAGCGCGCGTTCCAGAAGCGTGCCGAAAATGGCGGGTTCGACCTCGCGCCAGTCGTGGCTGGCGGCCCCGATCAGCAGGGACAGTTGCACCCTGGACAGGGGCAGGGCCTCGGCCTCGCGGAACAGGCCGCCGTTGAAGCGTTTCAGGTCGGTCATCAGCACTTGCGAGAAGCCGCCCGTGTTCATGGTCTCCCACAGCCCTTTCAGCGCGGGGGCGGCGTGTTCGGGATGCCCCCGCAGGCGCGTGAGCAGGCCCGAAAAGCTGCCGCGCGGGATCAGCTCCACATCTTCGGCAAACATGGTGAACAGGCAGCGCATCAGGAAGCGGGCCACGGTTTCGGGTTCATGGCCCTGCCCCTCGAAGGACCGGCCCAGCGCGGCCAGCCGGTTGGCGACCTCGCGGGTGACTTCGGCGCTGATCCTCGCGGGGTCCAGCGCCTGCGGATCGGTCCAGATCAGGCGCAGGCGGTCACGCGTGGCGGGGTCGCGCAGGTCGTCCATGGTGATGCGATAGCGGTTGCCGTCGGGAAACTGGGTGTATCCCTGCCCCTGACCGGAAAAGTCGGCATAGACCTCGATCACATGGCCCACGTCCACGATCAGCAGGAAGGGCGGCCAGCCATCTTCGCGCGACACGGCGCGGGCATAGTCGTCCGCCTGGGCACGGGCGCGCAGCATCGTGTCGTCCCACCGGCGCGTGCCCCGGACGCCGTGCCCTTGCCGGGGCTTGTGCGGGGCGTCAGGCAGAAGGGAAAGCTGGGCATCGTCAGCGGCGGACTGGCCGGTGCCCTGCTTGGCCTCCATCACGAAGGCGCCGCGCCGGTAAAGGTCGATATAGCCGCGTGACTGGCTGGACGTGTGGCG
This sequence comes from uncultured Paracoccus sp., assembly GCA_937859005.1. Classification (GTDB taxonomy): domain Bacteria; phylum Pseudomonadota; class Alphaproteobacteria; order Rhodobacterales; family Rhodobacteraceae; genus Paracoccus. The sequence goes on from CALLYR010000017.1 coordinate 3,242, forward strand.
GAAGGTCACGGGGCGTTCAAAGCGGTAATCGTCGCCCTGCGCATCGGCGGTCGCGGGCCGTGGCGGGTCCACGCCCAGAAGCCGGGTCAGTTCGATGGCAAATTGCTGAAAGTTCGCGCGTTCGCTGCCGCCCGACGCGGCCCAGCGGGCAATGAAATCGTCCATGTTCAAGTCGCACCTGTCCTCTTGCGCGGGACGGGGCGACGATTGCCCATATCAGGGCGGCAGGCCAGACCATAGTTCTGCGGCGAACCAGTTGTTTTTCGGGGTTCCATGCGGGCCGTGGCGTCCGCGCTATCAGCCCATCCCGCGCGCGTCGACGTCCTGAAATGCGGCCGGATTAAAATCCGGTCATCCTTCATCGCCAGAGACTTGCGGGGCTGACTTGTCCCGCGCCTTCGCCTTGGCCCATCGCCTGCGCTGGGCGTCCCGGATGCGTGCGATGCCTTCCGGGGTTCGTGCCCCCGTGGACAGCCCGCCGTGAAACTTGCAGCGGCGCCTGCCCGGCTCGGATCTGTTGCGGCAGGGCGTGCCCTTGCAGGTCCTGGCATTGCAGCGGACACGGCGCTTGGCTGCACGCTGGGCTTCGCGTTCCTTGAAGGCGGCAAGCTGGGCGGCGGCACGGGCGTCCATCCGCGCGGACAGCGATAGCACCCCATCCCCGCGCGGGCGCGTCTCTGTGTCACCAACCGGCCAGACCACCCAGCCCAGCGCCCCGGCCATGCGCGCCAGCGCCCAGCCGCGCGGGGCGAGATGCGGGGCGGCTTC
>CALLYR010000018.1 GCA_937859005.1 uncultured Paracoccus sp.
GATGCTGCAACTGGACCGGCAGGAACGTCCCAGCGCCGAACAGCTGGCTTTCTGGCGCCGCGCCGGAATGCCGCCCGACCTGCTGGCGGCGCGGATGACCGAACGGCCGTGGAACACCGCCGATGTCGTCCACCCGTTGCCGTTGGGCTATCGCCGGCTGGCCGAGGGCGAGGCGCTGCGTCTGGGCGGGCGCGACTGGCGCGTGGCCATGGGCGAGGGGCACGCCGCCGAACATGTCACCTTGTGGTCGCAGGAGGACGATCTGGTGATCGGGGGCGATCAGCTTCTGCCGTCGATTTCCCCCAATCTGGGCGTCTATCCGACCGAACCCGACGCCAATCCGGTGCAGGCGTGGCTGGACAGCTGCGCGCGGCTGCGGAAACTGGCCGAGGCGCGCCATCTGGTCCTGCCGGGGCACAAGCTGCCGTTCACCGGCCTGCCGCTGCGGCTGGCACAGATGGCCGACAATCACGAATCGGCGCTGGCCCGGCTGACGGATGCGCTGCGGGCCGCACCCCGCACGGCGGCAGATTGCTTCGACGTGCTGTTCCGCCGGACCATCGCGTCCTCTGAATACGGGCTGGCGCTGGTCGAGGCGGTGGCCCACATCAACTGCCTGCGCGAACGTGGACTGCTGTGGCCCGACGGCCAGACCCGGGACGGCGGCCTGCTGTGGAGGGCGTGACAGCCCCGCCCGTTTCCGCTAGCACCTTGGGAACGACAGGACGATCGCCAGCAAGGATACGCACGATGGCCACCCCGGACCGCACCAAGACGACGACGCAGCCCGCCGAGCATCTCCACGGCACGATGGACGTGACCGCGCATGAACGCACCTTTCATGGCTTTGTCCGCCTTGCCGCCTGGAACGCGCTGGCGATCGCCGTCGTGCTGATCTTCCTGGCGCTGGCCAACGCCTGATCCGGCGGCAGGACAAACGGCTGATCGCCCGCAGAGGCGGCGGCTCTTGAGGAGACAGGAATGCAACGGCGAAACTTTCTGGCGCTGGCCGTGCCAGCGGCGCTTGCCGCCTGCGGCGCGGACCGGAAATGGGCGGACGACAGCCTGGTGCGCGCGGCGTATTTCGTTGCCCCCGGACCCGCGTCGATCACCCTGCTGACCGTGATCGGAATCCCGCGCGGCGAAGGCGGGCATTCCGCGCTGATGATCAGCGGCAGCCAGCGGGTGATCTTTGACCCGGCGGGCAGCTGGGAACATCCGCGCATCCCTGAACGGCACGACGTGCTGTACGGGATCAACGACAACTTCAAGAACTTCTATCTCGATTACCACGCGCGCTCGACCTATTGGGTGGCCGAGGATGCAGTGCCCGTCAGCCGCGAGGTCGCCGATCTCGCGATCCGCGCGGCCGAGACGAACGGGCCGGCGAACAAGTCCTTCTGCGCGCTGGAAACGGCCAATGTCCTGCGCCGCGTCCCTGGGTTCGAAGGCGTGCCGATGACCTTCAGCCCGCTGAAGCTGCGCAACTGGTTCCTGACCCTGCCGGGCGTCACCTCGAAGCGGCACATGGACGGCGACCCCGCCAACAACCACGACGTGCTGCTGCGCCAGAAGGACGGCTCGATCGAGGGATACCGCAACGGCCGGCTGGTCCGGGGATGACCGGGGCGGCGCGGCTCAGCCCGCCAGCCAGACCCCCAGGCCCAGCGTGACGCCGCCGCCGACGATCGCGGCCATGCCCGAGAGCCCGACCAGGCCCATCATCAGGTAGGCCGCGCCCGGCCATTCGTAGGCGAGCGCCGCGCCCTGGAACGCCATGTCCCAGTGGCGGCGCGATACCCCCAGCGTGCCCGCGCCCATCATCACCAGACAGAAGAAGTACATTGAC
>CALLYR010000019.1 GCA_937859005.1 uncultured Paracoccus sp.
GACAATCGCCGGCGGCCCGTAATAGGGTTCATACAGCGCCGCCGAACGGGAGGATGCGTGATGGGCCAGCGAATCCTCGGATTCCACGAGGATGACCTTGCCGTGCGGGGCCAGTTCCGCGGCCGCCGAAACCCCGGCGATGCCGCCGCCAATGATGAGAATATCCGTGTTCATGCGCGCGACATTGGCACGGTATGCAACGGTGGGGAAGCGGTCAGCCGACAGTCAGTGAACGGTTTTTTCCGGCACAATCCTGCCGCCCGGACCGTCAGAAGCGCCGGAGGGGGAACCGGCGCAATCTCAGGCGTCAAGGGGCGAACAGTGCGACGCCTTTTCCTTATCCCTGCAAGGTCCGCACGCCGACCTCGCCTTCCTCGCGCGAGCGGATCGCGGCCACGGCGGCGATCGCCCCGGCGGCCGTGGTGAAATAGGGGATCTTGTCCATCAGGGCGACGGACCGGATGTTTCGGGAATCGGAAATGGCCTGAGTGCCTTCGGTCGTGTTCAGGACCATCGCGATATCGCCGTTCTTCAGGCGGTCCACGATGTTCGGGCGGCCCTCATAGACCTTGTTGACCAACTCGCCCTCGCAACCCGCGGCGCGCAGGAAGTCCAGCGTCCCGCGGGTGGCGGTCAGCGTGAAGCCCATGTCGGTCAGATCGCGCATGGCGGCGGCCATTTCGGGCGTCTTGTCGGCATCCCGGACGGACACGAAGACCCGACCCGATTCCGGCAGATGCGTACCCGCGCCCATCTGCGCCTTCAGGAAGGCCCGCGGGAAGTTGCGGTCCCAGCCCATCACCTCGCCGGTCGAGCGCATTTCCGGCCCCAGCAGCGTATCGACACCGGGGAAACGGGCAAAGGGCAGCACGGCCTCCTTGACCGAGAACCACGGCGTGATCGGATCGGCCAGCGTCAGCGGATCGGCCAGCGGCAGCGGGTCGTCGGGACCGACGCCCGCGGGATAAGGTGCGCGAACCGGGAAGGCGGAGAGCTTTTCCCCCGCCATCAGCCGCGCGGCGATCGAGGCAATGGCCGAATCGGTGGCCTTGGCGACGAAGGGCACGGTGCGCGAGGCACGCGGATTGACCTCAAGCACATAGATGGTGCCGCCCTTGATCGCGAACTGCACGTTCATCAGGCCCACGACATTCAGCGCGCGGGCCATGGCGACGGTATGGCGCTTCAATTCCTCGACCGTGGCCGCATCCAGCGTGTGCGGCGGCAGCGAGCAGGCGGAATCGCCCGAATGGACGCCCGCTTCCTCGATATGTTCCATGATGCCCGCGACATGGACATCCTGCCCATCCGACAGCGCGTCCACATCGACCTCGATCGCACCGGACAGATAGCTGTCCAGCAGCACCGGGTTATTGCCCGACACCTGCACGGCGGTGGTGATGTAGCGGTTCAACTGCTCCATGTCGCGCACGATCTCCATCGCGCGGCCGCCCAGCACATAGGAGGGGCGGATGACCAGCGGAAAACCGACGCGGGCCGCGATCTCGCGCGCCTGTTCGGGGCTGGAGGCGATGCCGTTGACCGGCTGCTTGAGGTTCAGATCATGCAGCAGCTTCTGGAACCGTTCGCGATCCTCGGCCAGGTCGATGGCGTCGGGGGTGGTGCCCAGGATCGGGATGCCCTCGGCCTCCAGCGCATCGGCCAGCTTCAGCGGCGTCTGGCCGCCGAACTGGACGATGACCCCGTGCAGCGTGCCGTTTTCCTGTTCGACCCGCAGGATTTCAAGGACATGTTCCAGCGTCAGCGGCTCGAAATAGAGCCGGTCCGAGGTGTCATAGTCGGTGCTGACCGTCTCCGGGTTGCAGTTGACCATGATCGTCTCATAGCCCGCATCGGTCAGCGCAAAGCAGGCGTGGCAGCAGCAGTAATCGAACTCGATCCCCTGGCCGATACGGTTGGGACCACCGCCCAGGATCACGACCTTTTTTCGGTCGGTGGGGCGGGCCTCGTCCTCGACCTCGCCCATCGCCGGGGCTTCATAGGTCGAATACATATAGGGGGTCTGCGCCTCGAACTCGGCCGCGCAGGTGTCGATGCGCTTGAAGACGGGCAGGATGCCCGCGGCGCGGCGGGTGCGGCGGATGTCCTGTTCGCTGCGCCCGGTCAGATGGGCCAGCCGCACGTCGGTGAAGCCCATCATCTTGATGCGGCGCAGGCCATCTGCGCCGGTGGGCAGGCCGTCCTTGCGAATCTCGTCCTCGGCCTCGACGATTTCACGGATGCGGGCCAGGAACCAGGGGTCGAAGCTGGTGATCGTCTGGATCTCGTCGTCGTTCAGTCCCTCGCGCATGGCCTGCGCGATGACGCGCAGCCGGTCGGGCGTCTGTTTCGACAGCGCCGCGACGATGGCGGGGCGGCCCTGTTCGGCCGCGCCTTCGATGGCGATCTCGTCCAGACCGGTCAGGCCGTTTTCCATCGAGGCCAGCGCCTTCTGCAGCGACTCGTGGAAGCTGCGGCCGATGGCCATGACCTCGCCCACCGACTTCATCGCGGTGGTCAGTTCGGGCTTCGCGCCGGGGAACTTCTCGAACGCAAAGCGCGGGATCTTGGTCACGACATAGTCGATCGACGGCTCGAAGCTTGCGGGCGTGACCCTGGTGATGTCGTTGTCCAGTTCGTCCAGCGTATAGCCGACCGCCAGCTTCGCCGCGATCTTGGCAATGGGAAAGCCGGTCGCCTTGGAGGCGAGCGCGGACGAGCGGCTGACGCGCGGGTTCATCTCGATCACGACCATGCGGCCGTCGGCGGGATTGACCGCCCATTGCACGTTCGAGCCGCCGGTTTCCACGCCGATTTCCCGCAGCACGGCGATCGAGCCGTTGCGCATCCGCTGGTATTCGCGGTCGGTCAGGGTCAGGGCGGGGGCCACGGTGATCGAATCGCCCGTGTGGACGCCCATCGGGTCCACGTTCTCGATCGAACAGACGATGATGGCATTGTCCGCCTTGTCGCGGACGACCTCCATCTCGAATTCCTTCCAGCCCAGCAGGCTTTTGTCGATCAGCACCTGCGCGACCGGGCTCGCGTCGAGGCCGGAGCGCACGATAGCCTCGTAATCGTCGCGGTTATAGGCGACGCCGCCGCCCGTGCCGCCCAGCGTGAAGGCCGGGCGGATGATCGCGGGCAGGCCGATCTCCTCCAGCGTTTCGACCGCCTGGGCCACGCCGGCGCCGATATCGTAACGCCCGTCGGGGCGTTTGGGCGCGGCGATGATCGTGGCCTTGGGGTTTTCCAGGCCGATCCGGTCCATCGCCTCGCGGAACAGCTTGCGGTCCTCGGCCATTTCGATGGCGGCGCGCTGGGCGCCGATCAGCTCGACCCCGTATTTCTCCAGCACGCCCATGTCGGCCAGCGCCAGCGCCGTGTTCAGCGCGGTCTGCCCGCCCATCGTGGGCAGCAGCGCGTCGGGACGCTCGACCGCAATGATCTTTTCCACGATCTCGGGGGTGATCGGCTCGATATAGGTCGCGTCGGCCATTTCCGGGTCGGTCATGATCGTCGCGGGGTTCGAGTTGACGAGGATGACCCGATATCCTTCCTCGCGCAGCGCCTTGCAGGCCTGCGCGCCGGAGTAATCGAACTCGCAGGCCTGTCCGATCACGATGGGTCCCGCGCCGATGATGAGGATCGAGGAAATGTCGGTTCTCTTCGGCATGGAGGGCCCCTTCGGCGATGGCTGGCGTCAAATCGACCGGGGTTATAATCAGCATGGTCTGCGGCGCAAGGGCGCGCGAGGGCTGCGGTCAGCCGTCCTCGCGCAGGGCCGTGACCTGGGATTCGAGAGTTGAGGCCCCGCCGGGCAGGGTCAGGCGGATGCCGTCGGCCGTCGTCTCGGCCCCCGTCACGCGGGCCCAGGCCCCCACATTCGCCGTTTCGATCACCGCGCCCCCCCTGGTGCTTTCGATGCGGAAGCTGTAGCGGCCCGGCGGCAGCAGGGTGTCGTCGGTGCGCCGCCCGGCCCAGTCGATTTCGCCCGTGCCGGTGCCGATATCCTCGCGCAGGACTTCGCGCCCTGTTGGATCGAGCGTCACCAGCGTTACGGCATCGGCGTTGCGCGCAGGCTGGATGTCCAGTGTCAGCGGGGTCCCGTCGAAGGCGAGGGGTGCCGTGGTGCGCACCTCTTTCCCAAGCCAGCCGGCCAGCGCCCCCAGCCCGCCGGCCTGGCTGCCGGCCATCGCCGCAAGCAACTGGTTCGTGCGCACCTGCTGTTCGACGCCCGAAAAGGTTGCCAGCTGGACAGCAAAATCCGACCCCTCCATGGGGTTCAGCGGGTCCTGATTGCGGATCTGGGTGGTCAGCATCTTCAGGAATGTCTCGAAATCGCCGCTGGCAAAGCTGCCTGCCCGCCCCTCCGCGGGCGAGGTCCCTGCCGCGGTCCCGCCCGCCGCGGCAGGATTGCCCGTCTGGGGCGGTGCTGCCGCACTGGTCGAA
>CALLYR010000020.1 GCA_937859005.1 uncultured Paracoccus sp.
CATCAGCTATGGCGGCCACGGCGAGATGAGCGACGTCCAGCAACCGCGGTACGGCCAGCAGCTGGCCGATGTCGTCCTGCCTTATTGAGGCCGCGCGATGATCCGCAAGATCCTGCCGGTACTGATGGCCGTGCTGGCCTTTGCCGCGGGCGCAGTGGGGGGCGACCTGCTGCGCGGCGCGCCGCCTGACGGGGCAGAGGCCGAGGAGGCTGCGCCCGAGGCGCAAGCGGCCTCGGACGGCCGCGGAGCCGCTCCGGTCGAGAGCAGGGATGCAGCTCATTCCGGGCCGGAAGCGGGGGCGCCTGCCGCCCATCCCGCGCCCGCCGCCGCTTCGTCCGCAGGCCATGCCGCTGCGGGCGGTCACGGCGCAGCGGCGGGCCACGGGGCGGTGTCGGGCGATGCGCCCGCCTGGTTCAAGTTCCCGCAGCAGTTCTTTGTGCCGATCCTGCGCGACGGGCGGCTGGACAGCACGATGGTGCTGACGCTGACGCTGGAAATGCCGGCCGCGGCGACCGAAACGGTCCATGCCCATGAATTCAAGCTGCGCGACGCGCTGCTGCGGCAGTTGCTGATCCATGCCAATACCGGCGGTTTCGACGGCAATTTCACGGCCGAGGCCCATCTGCGCGCCCTGCGCGAGACGCTTCTGGCGGCAGCTCAGGAAGTGCGGCCCGAGATCACGGCGGTGCTGATCGGCGATATCGCCCGGCAGGAACGGTAAAAGGGCTTCTGCGGGCACTTGGAAGACCGGGGCGGACCGGCATTGTGGATGCAACTGGCGCGGCCACTTTCCCCTCTATGCCATACGTTCGTTTCAGGGCGCCCCCGCCCGCTGGCCAGGGCGCCCTCTCACCCGACCTCGCCCGTCTGGCGCCCGACGGCGCAGCGCGCTAGGTCCGCCGCATGTTCCCGGATTCCAGCCCTCGTGTCGCCATTCTGCTTGCTGCTTATCAGGGGGCGAGGTTCATCCGCGCCCAGCTCGACAGTCTGGGGGCGCAGCGGCATGGAAACTGGCGACTGGTGGTGGCCGATGACGGCTCTGACGACGGCACGCTCCGGATCGTCCGGCAGTTTGCGCGTGACAATCCGGGGCGGGATGTCACGCTGATTTCAGGCCCGCGGCAGGGGGCGACGCGGAACTTTCTGGGACTGGTCGCGCAGGTGGAACCCGGCGAATGGCTGGCCTGGTGCGATCAGGACGATGTCTGGCTGCCCGACCGCCTGTCACGCGGCATCGGCGCGCTGCGCGACAGACGCGGCCCGGCAGCGCATGCCTGCCGCACCATCATCTGCGGTCAGGATCTGATGCCTCTGGGCGCCGCGCCCCTGTTCCGCCGTCCGGCCGGCTTTCGCAACGCGCTGGTCCAAGCCTGCCTGCCCGGAAACACGACGCTGTGCAATGCAGCGGCCGCCGCGCTGATGCGCCACGCCGCACCCGCGGCGGCGGCTGCCGGGGTCGTGTCGCATGACTGGTGGACCTATCAACTGCTGACGGGCGCGGGCGCGGCAGTGATCCGCGATCCGGCGCAGACAGTGCTTTATCGTCAGCACCCCGGCAATGTCATGGGCCGCAACGATACGCTGCGCGGGCGCGCCGCGCGGCTGACGCAGCTTGGCAAAGGCGATTACGGGGTCTGGCTGCACGCCAACCAGCGCGCGCTGACGGGGGTGCATGATCTGCTGGCCCCCGAGAGCCGAGCCTTGCTGGACGGATTCGGCCGGGCGCTGCGCGCGCATGGGCCGCAAGCAGCCTTGCTGCTGGTGCGTCTGGGCGTCTATCGCCAGACCAGGGCAGGCACCGCGGCGCTGCTGGCCGCTGCACTGGCCGGGCGGCTGCGAGACAAGACGCCGTCCACCTGAAAGAGCGGATGCGCGGGAAGCCAAGCACCCTGCATGACTGCCGGTGCCGGGAAACGAACCGGGCCCGTCAAGGCAGGGAATGGCAGGTCCGATCCCAGGGACGCCAGCCCTGCCTGGCAGGGACGTGCAAACCCGGCCCTGTCGGGCGGATTTCCAATGCGAAGTCCGCCGATCGGCGATTCCCCGGTGCAGACGCGCGCCCTGCTGCGGCGACAGGCTGAACCCCCGCGCGGCAAACGTCCTTTGCCATGCCACATACCGGGCCGGCCCCGCCTCGAATCCTCTTGCGGACGGCAGGCAGGCGGGAAAGCCCCGATTCTGCTGGTCAACCGCGTCTGGAAACGGCGGCGAGAACTGGAACCGCGCGATGACGGATGCAGGCTTCCACACGAAACATTGCCCGCGCTTCGGCACCGCAGCCCTTTTTCACAAGGCCGC
>CALLYR010000021.1 GCA_937859005.1 uncultured Paracoccus sp.
GGGCTACCTTCATGGCCTTGCCGCGAAACGGCGGCGGATGGTTCTGGGACATCGGCGGGGCGCTGGGGGATCTGGCCCTTGCGGGGCTGCTGTTCCAGATGATCCCCCAGACCGGAACCCGGACCGGCAGGCGGCACGAGGTCATCGGCTATTGGGTGCTGGGCACGTCAATCGCCCATGCCTTCTGGCTGCTGGCCGGCGACGGCGTCGTGCGCTTCTATCTTGTGCCGGGGGCGCCGGTCCATATGTGGCTGGGACTGGCGGCGCTGGTGGCGCTTGCGGTTCTGGCGGTCCTTGCGCGGATGCCCGACCGGATGCGGGTCCACAGGCGCTTTGCGGTCTTCAGGCGCGTCCACCGCATCCTTGCCCTTCTTGTCATCGCCACCGCCGTGCCGCATGTCGTGCTGAGCGGGTTCTATGTGCCCGCATGGCCCCAGATCCTGCTGGTCGGGCTGATGGTGCTGGCGGCGTGCTTCGGCCGGCCGGTCTGGATGAAACTGCGCGAGCCGCCGGCTGCCTCGGGGTGGGGCTATGTGGTCGCCGGGACCTGGGCCGCCGGGCTGTTCGTGCTGGTCAGGAACCTTGCGCCATGAAATGGATGCTGGCGGCCCTTTTCCTGCTGGGCGCCGGGCTGGTCGTCTGGGGACCGGCGCCGGGCGTCCAGTCTGCCGAACGCGACAGGCGCGCGGGGGACGCCCATCTCATCCTGCCGATGAGCTTTGCGCATGGCGACCATGGCCCGATCCCCTGCACGGCCTGCCACCACAATTTCGTGGACAAGAACCGCGGCAGGTCCTGCATCGACTGCCATCTGACCGACGCCCGGGTCGCGCCGCTGTTCGAGGAGCAGTTTCACAGCCTCTGCCGGTCCTGCCATGTCGAGGAGCATGCGGCAGGCCGGACGTCCGGCCCGACCCGGCGCTGCATTTCCTGTCATGTAGCCGACAACAGGTTCTGAGCGCGCAGGGAAAGGTCCGGTTGCCGGCAGCCTGCCGCGGATGCAGTTCCCTGCAAGGGCGACGGCCTGCATCCGGGCGCATTCCGTCGGCCCGCGGCCGGTTGTTCCACGCCGAAGGCCGGAACCCCTGAACCCGGCACCTGAACATGGGACCCGACGCCCGGCTGCCGGATCGCCCGGATCGTTCCCGGCCCGTGACCCCGGCCGCAACCAGGCTGATCTGCCTGGCAATCCGTGCCTTCCAGGAAGACGGCCGGCATGTCCGGGGACGGTTTGCGGATCGCAACCGGTTCGCGCAGGAAAGGTTTTTCCCGGATCGGACTGCGCCCGGCAGGTTGCAGGCAGCGGGGCCGGTCGCGAACGGGATGTCCCCGCTGGTCAGTGGGCCGGCCACGTCACATGCCGTATGACCCCGCGGATTGATGTT
>CALLYR010000022.1 GCA_937859005.1 uncultured Paracoccus sp.
CCATGACCGAAGCCGATCTGACCCTGCGCTTCGATGCAAGGGGGGCGGACTTCGATGCGGCGCTGGCGCAGGTGGGCGCGATGCCCCTGCCTCCCTATATCGCGGCGCTGCGCGCGCCCGACGAAGAGGACCGCGAAGATTACCAGACCGTCTGGGCGCGGGAACCGGGCGCCGTCGCCGCCCCCACCGCCAGCCTGCATTTCGACGGCGCCCTTCTGAAGCAGTTGCGCGCCATGGGCGTTCAGATGGTCCATGTCACGCTGCATGTGGGCGCGGGCACCTTCCTGCCGGTCAAGGTCGATGACGTGAGCCAGCACCGGATGCACGCCGAACGCGGGATCGTGACGCCGGATGCCGCAGCCGCCATCAACGCCGCCCGGACCGGGGGCCGCCGCGTGATCGCGGTCGGCACCACTGCGCTGCGCCTGATCGAAAGCGCAGCGGACGAGAGAGGGGCCGTGCATCCGCATGACGGGGAAACCGACATCTTCATCCGTCCCGGCTATCGCTTCCGCGTGACGGACGGGCTGATGACCAATTTCCACCTGCCGAAATCGACCCTGCTGATGCTGGTCTCGGCGCTGATGGGGACGGACCGCATCCGGCGGATCTATGCCCATGCCATTGACGAAAATTACAGGTTCTTCAGCTATGGCGATGCGTCGCTGCTGCTGCCGGGTGAATCATGCTGACTGTCCTGCGAACCTCGTGGCCGCTGCTTCTGGGCGTCATGCTGCTGATGGTCGGCAACGGCATGCAAAGCACGCTCCTGGGCGTGCGCGGCGCGATCGAGGGGATCTCGACCGGCCGCATGTCGGTCGTGATGGCGGGCTATTTCGGCGGCTTCCTGCTGGGCAGCCTGCTGGTGCCGGGCATGATCCAGCGGGTCGGCCATGTGCGGGTCTTTGCCGCGCTGGGGTCGCTGATCTCGGCGGTGCTGATCCTGTATGCGGCGGCGCCGAACTGGATCGCGTGGGCCCTGATGCGGCTGGCGATCGGGTTTTCCTTTTCCGGCGTCTATATCACCGCGGAAAGCTGGATGAACGCCTCGGCCACCAACGAGACCCGCGGGCGGGCGATGTCGGCCTACATGATCGTGCAGATGCTGGGGCTGGTCAGCGCGCAGGTGCTGGTGAACTTCGCCGATCCGGCAGGCTACATGCTGTTCATCATCCCGTCCGTGCTGGTGTCGCTGGCCTTCACGCCGATCCTGCTGTCGCCCCAGCCCGCGCCCCAGTTCGAGACCCTGCGCCCGATGAGCGTGGCGCGCCTGTTCCGCGTATCCCCGCTGGGCTGCGTGGGCATGATGCTGATCGGCGGCGTATTCGCCGGCATCTATGGCATGGCCCCGGTCTGGGGCGCGGCCAAGGGGCTGAGCGTGCGCGAGGTGTCGGCCTTTGTCGCCGCCATCTTCATCGGCGGGCTGGTGCTGCAATATCCCATCGGCTGGCTGTCGGACCGCATGGACCGGCGGGTGGTGATCACCGGGCTTGCCGTCATGGGCACGCTGGTCGTCACGGCGGTGCTGCTGCTCGATCCCGGCATCTGGGGGCTGCTTCTGGCCGCGGCGCTGGTGGGGGGCGTGGCGAACCCGGTCTATGCGCTGCTGATCGCCTATACCAACGACTTCCTGCCCACGTCCGAAATGGCGGGGGCTTCGGCGGGCCTGCTGTTCGTCAACGGCTTCGGCTCGTTCGGGGGGCCGATGGTGACGGCCTGGCTGATGAGCGTGCTGGGAAACGACGGCTTCTGGATCTATAACGCGGCGCTGCTGTCGCTGCTGGCGCTTTATGCCGGCTGGCGCATGACCCGCCGCGCGGCGCCCCCGGTCGAGGCGCAGGGCAACTTTGCCGTGCTGTCGCCCGCAGCCTCGTCCCTTGCGGTCGAGGTCGCCCTGTCCGAGGCTGACGAGGCCGCCCGCAGCGACAAGCAGAAGGACGCCGCATGACCGACATCACGCCGCAGGACATCCTGAGTTTCTGGCTGGACGAGATCGGCCCCAAGGGCTGGTATGTCCGCGACGATGCGGTGGATGCGCAGATCAGCACCCGCTTCATGTCCGCCTGGCAGGACGCGGAACGGCTGTCCGCGGCATGGTCGCACACGCCCGAAGGCGCGCTGGCGGCCCTGATCCTGACCGACCAGTTCCCGCGCAACATGTTCCGGGACAACGATCCTCGCGCCTATGCCACCGACCCGCTGGCGCTGCGGCTGGCGGATGCGGCCATCGCGGCAGGGCACGATCTGGCCACGCCGGAACCGGGGCGGCAGTTCTTTTACCTGCCGTTCGAACATTCCGAATCGCTTGCCGATCAGGATCGCGCCGTGGCGCTGTTTGCCGAACGGATGCCGGGCGAAAACCTGCATCATGCGCAACTGCACCGCGACACCATCGCCCGCTTCGGCCGATTCCCCTGGCGCAATGCCGCGCTGGGCCGCGACAGCACCCCGGCCGAATCGGAACTGCTGGCGGCGGGCGGATATGGGGCGCTGGTGTCGGGCAAGGTGTCGCTGGAAGATCCGGGCTGAGACGCGGACAGCATCGGCGCCTTTCCCCGCCTTGGTGAACGGCGGCAGGCCACGATTCGCAACCGCCCGATCCCAGGTTCCATGCAGCGGCAAAGCGGATGCAAGCCGGTTGCCCCCTGCCCGCGCTGCAGAGTGCCGGCCCGCCCCCGGCAAGGTGACGGCGGATAAAACTTCTGCAATGTCAGCAGGATGCCATGCTGGGTACCCCGGCGTTCCGTCCGCCGCAGCCCCGCTTTCCGCCCCCTGCCCCATCCGCAATCCACGACCATAGGATGAGTTTACAGGATGCGGCGCATTGTCGCAGGCTCTGGTTCAGAACACGGGCCTGCAAGTTTCTGAAACGCAAGGCGTATCCGATCTTGCCGCCCGTCCGGTCCCGAAGGCCATGCTAAGGAGGCACGCAATGGCAAGCTTCGACGACTTCTCAGGCGGCAGCAACACCGAAGTCCGTGACTGCGTTCTTTTTCCCGACCGCTATTCCCGGACCGCGCGGCTGGCGGTGCTGGCGGGATCGGCGGCCGCCGGGGGCGTGGGCGGCGTGATGCTGGCAGGGGCTGCGGATCGAGGCACGGCGCTGTGGGGCGTCATGGGCGCGGCGGCGGTGGTGGGGGGCTTGCTGTCCACCTGGTCGCCCTGCGGCTATTCCTCGATTGCGCTTCTGCGCCCGACGGGGCGGGGGATGCGCGCCGTGATCGGCTGGCTGCCGACCTTCGGGATGCATGCGGCGGGCTATGCCCTGGGCGCGGTGATCCTGGGGACGGTTCTGGGCGCGATCGGCATGGTTGCGGGGTTTGCGGGCTTTGGCACCGCGGCGCTGCTGGTGCTGGCGCTGATCGGGTTGGCTTACGGCGCGCATCAACTGGATTTCCTGCCGATGCCCTATCCGCAGCGCCGGGCGCAGGTGCCCCATGACGCGCGCAACCGTTTTCCGAAATGGGTCATCGGCGGGCTTTACGGGCTGTCGCTGGGCCTGGATTACCTGACCTATGTGCAGACGCCGCTGCTGTACATGATGACGCTGGCGGCGGTGTTCACCGGCACCGTTCCGCAGGCCATCGCGATCATCGCGCTGTTCAACCTGGGCCGGCTGCTGCCGGTGGCGGTGAATGCGCTGCCGGTCTCGGACTACAAGGTCCAGGGCTGGCTGGCCCGCAACCAGGAACGCGCGGCGACAGCCGACGGCGCGATCCTTGTCGCGCTGGGCGCGGCCTTCGCGGTGCTGGCGCTGATCTGACGCCACCCCTGAATGCCCATCAAGAAGGGTCCCCGCGTGAACGGGGGGACCGAGGCTGCCATCAAAGGGAGGAGACGATGGCCGATCGACGCCAATCACCGGCGGTTTTCCGCACCGCTTTTGTCGGAGCTGGACTTGCCTGCTCGATCCTGGCGCTGGGGACCGCTTATGCCCAGACGCCCCCACCCGCAACCGAGGCGCCGGCAGAAGCCGCCCCCGCCACGGCGTCACCGGCAACCCAGCCGGATACAGCGGCAATCACGGATGCAGCCCCGGCTGCCCAGCCGGATGCGGCGGCCACCGCCGCTGCCGCTGCGGACCGCGCGGTCGTCCGCGCCCACGGCAGCACGCTGAGCGGCGAGGAAGCCGCGGCCACGGCCGCCGCCGATCTGGCCGCAGGCAAGGACGACGAACCCCGCGTGCTGGAACTGCCGGCCCCCGATGCGCGCCGCGTCTATGTCTTCGACCCGGCCCATTTCGCCGCCATGACCCAGCATTTCGTCGTCGACGGCGAAAAGGGCCGGGTGATCGGCATGATGGACGGCGGCTTCCTGCCCAACCCGGTCGCGGCCGACGACGGATCGCTGATCGCGCAGGCCAGCACCGTCTTTTCCCGCATCGCGCGGGGCGAGCGCACGGATTACGTCGAGGTCTTCGACCCCGTCACCCTTCAGCCCACGGCGGACATCGAACTGCCCGACGACCCGCGGTTCCTGGTCGGCACCTATCCGTGGATGACGGCGCTGACCCCGGACAACAAGTCGCTGCTGTTCTATCAGTTCTCGCCCGCGCCCGCGGTGGGCGTGGTCGATCTGGAAGGCAAGGCCTTCGGGCGCATGCTGGAGGTTCCCGACTGCTATCACATCTTCCCGACGGCGGCGGACAGCTTCTTCATGCACTGCCGCGACGGCAGCCTGGCCAAGGTGAAGTTCGGGGCCGAAGGCGATCCCGAGATCAGCCATACCGAGGTCTTCCACCCCGAGGACGAGTTCCTCATCAACCACCCCGCCTATTCGCAGAAGGCCGGGCGGCTGGTGTGGCCCACCTATACCGGCAAGATCCATCAGGTGGACCTGTCCTCGGGCGAGGCGCAGTTCATGAACCCCATCGAGGCGCTGACCGAGGAAGAGCGCGCGCAGGGCTGGCGGCCCGGCGGCTGGCAGCAGGTGGCCTATCACCGGCCGTCCGACCGCATCTATCTGCTGGTCGATCAGCGCGACCAGTGGCGCCACAAGACCTCCAGCCGTTACGTCGTCGTCGTGGACGCCAAGTCCGGCGAACGGGTCGCCAAGCTGGAAATGGGCCACCCCATCGACTCGATCGCGCTCAGCCAGGATGCCGACCCGCTGCTCTATGGCCTCTCGACCGGGGACCGGACGCTCTACATCTATGACCAGAACGGCAAGGAACTGCGCAAGGTCGATCAGCTTGGCCGCGGTCCGCAGGTCCTGACCGTCGCGGACATGGGGTAAGGGGATGGCGCAGGAATTCCTGTCCCAGCCCACGGTCCTGCTGTTCCTGCGGGTGTTCCTGGCGCTGATGTTCGCGCATGCGGCCCTGTCCAAGCTGGGCCACCGCGACGAATTCTTCGGCGTCGTGCGCAACTTCCTCATCCTGCCGGAGGGGG
>CALLYR010000023.1 GCA_937859005.1 uncultured Paracoccus sp.
CCCCCCGCGGCCTGCGGCCTTCCCCCCGAGGATATCTGGGACAAGGTGAAGGGATCAGGCGGCGCGCAGCCGGGCCGTCGTGGCGTGATCGACGGCCAGCGTGCCGGGGTCGGCGATGACGACGCCGTAATCCAGCCGCGCGCCCTCGATGCTGACCAGCCCGTCGCGGATGTCGCGCAGGACCAGGTCGATGTCGCGCTCGAACGGGTTGCCGTATCCGCCGCCGCCGGGGTTGCGGTTGGCGGCGCGCTCGCCGGGGCGGATCGTCTCGATCACGTTTTCGGTGATGACCTGGGTCTCGCCGCCCCGCGTGACTTCCAGCCGGCCGACCTTGGGCGGGATCAGCGCCGAGCGGGCGCCCGCAGCCCCCATCGCCGGGATGCGCCGCCCCTCGCCGAAGGTGACCAGCGTCATCGGGCTGTCCAGCGGCTCGACCTCCCAGCAGGTGCCGGAACCGCCGCGGTGTTTGCCCGCGCCGCCCGAATCCTCCATCAGCGAATAGCGGTGGATGATGATCGGATAGCTGTGTTCCAGCATCTCGATGTCTCCGCTGGTCAGCGCGCCAAAGCAGCATTCCGGCCCGCAGGCGTGCCAGCCGTCCTGACTGGCCGTGGCGCCCGCCCCCGAGATGATCGAGGCCAGCACCATCGTCACGTATTCCTCGTCGTGGCGGCTGTCCCAGCCGGCGATGTTGCAGCCGTTGGCGTGGCCCCAGCTGGCCGAGACCTTGGCGGGCGCGGCCTGTTCGAACGCCAGCCGCACGGCATCGGTCAGCGTCTCCATCGGCGTGGTGGTGCAGTTCATGTGGGGGGCGGGGGATTTCGCGTTGCACAGCGTCCCCTTCGGCCCCATGTCGGTCGTCACGCAGCGATACAGCCCCTCGTTGTAGGGGGGCGGCAGTTGCGCAAACATCATCAGCCCCAGATAGACGCCGGAGTGGCTGTTTCCTTCGTAGCTGTTGATGAAATACGGGATCTGCGGGGGCGAGGCGATGGCGATGCGGCAGTTGTCGCCCGCGATCGTCACCGTCGCGGTGATGTCGAAATCGCCGAATCCGTGGCCTGCGTCCTCAAGGATGGCGGTGCCGGTATAGGTGCCGTCCGGGACCCCGGCGATGAGCTTGCGCATATGCGCCTCGGCCATGTCCAGCAGTTCGGCGATGCAGTCCTGCACGACCTGACGGCCGTATCTGTCCATCATCCGGGTCAGCGCCCGCGCCCCCACCTGGCAGGCCCCGATCAGGGCGTTGAAGTCGCCTTCCTGGTCGCGCCGCGCCCGCATGTTGGTCAGAAGCAGGTTCATCACGTCATGGCGTGGCCTGCCCCGGTCCCAAATCTTGACCGGCGGGATGCGCAGCCCCTCGGCAAAGATTTCCGTCGCATTGGGGTTGTAGCCCGCAGGCACCGGGCCGCCGATGTCGGTCAGATGGCCCTTGCAGACGGTCCAGAACACCAGCTCGCCCTGATAGAAGATCGGCATGTACATGCAGGTGTCGATGATGTGCGACCCGCCATAGGCCGGGTCGTTGTGCAGGATCAGGTCGCCTTCGTGGATGTCGCCGTCAAAGAAGCGGGCGACCGATTTCATCGCCGGGATCAGGCTTCCCAGATGGATCGGGATGTCCTGGCCCTGCAGGATCATTTCCGGCGTGTGGTTGAACAGCGCCGTCGAATAATCATGCGCGAGATTGAAGACCGAACTGCGCGCGGTCTGTTCCAGCGTCAGGGTCATTTCCCGCTGTGCGGTTTCAAGGACTCCGCGCACCACGGACAGCGTGATCGGGTCGACATTGCGTCTGGTCATGTATCCTCCCCCTCGGCCCGCAAGTGGCGGGCCTTTGCGGGATCAAGGCTGCGGGACGGCGGGCGTGCGGTCTTGGACGAGAGCGCAACATCTCTTGACGCCGGGCGCACAAGCGCATGGAGTCGTCGCCGAGGCGGGGTGCGCGCAGTCCCCCGCCGCCGGGCCAATGCTTCTGGGAGGAAGGCATGACGCGCCGCGGAGAGTTCTACAGCACCGAATCGCTGCTGCCGAGCGACCGCGCGGCCGGATGGACTACGGTCATATCGGACACCTATTTCCCGCTGCATCTGCGGTTCCGCGATCCCGACCGCTTCCGCGGGCGGCTGTCGCGCCGGCCGATCGGGGCGGTGTCGCTGTCGCGGCTGCGCACGGCGCCCGCGGAATACGAACGCCGCCGCCCCGACATCCCCGCCGGGGCCGAAGGTCACCCTGCCGCTGAAAAGCCCGGTGCGCTTTACCCAGATGGGGCGCGAGATCACCTGCGCCCCCGGCGGCTTCCTGCTGGAACGCGCGGACGAGCCTTACCGCTTTTCCCATGACGATCCGAACGACCTGTTCGTGCTGAAGGTGGCGCGCTCGGTGCTGGCGGAACGCATCGGCCAGCCCGACCGCTTCTGCGCCCGCATCTTCGACGGCCGCGGGGGCACGGGCGGGCTGTTTTCCGGGATGGTGCGGCAGGTCGATGCCACCGATCCCGAGGACGAGCGCGGCCGCGCCGTGCTGGGCCGGCAACTGGTCGAGCTGCTGGCGCTGGCGCTGGACTGCCAGGCCGAGACGGGGAGGGGACCGGACTCGCCGGTCCGGGCGGCGCATCTGAAGCGTGCGCAGGACGTGATCCGCCGGAATCTCGCCGATCCCGGCCTGTCGCCGCAGGGGGTGGCGGATGCCCTGGGGATTTCCAAGCGCTATCTGCATCTGTTGTTCGCGGGGGCGGGACTGTCGGTCCAGCAGTATCTGCGCGACCAGCGCCTGATCGCCGCGCGCGACCTGCTGGATCTGCCGGGTGACCGATCCATCGCCGATATCGCCTATCGCTTCGGGTTTTCCGACCAGGCCCAGTTCGCCCGGCTGTTCCGCACAGCCTTCGGCGAAAGCCCCAGCGGCTATCGCGCCCGCGTCCGGCAACAAGCCGCGGGCTGAGGCGGCCCGTGCCACGCCACGACCCCGCAGGTGCAGGAATGAAGTCGCGGTTGTCTTGCGAAATCCCGGTGCTAGCGTTGCCCGGATTTGCAGGAAGAGGGCAGATGGCGAGATCCCGCCACAACCAGCGCGAAAGGATAACCGGAGCCTTTGCCGTGGGCAGGTTCGATCTGCCGCCGGTCCCGCGATCTGCCTCGCAACGAAGCCCTGCCGGCAAGGGCGCCCACCGGCCCATCCTGAACTGGCGAAGGAAGACTCCATGCGTCTCGTGACTTACCGCAGCAGCATCGGAGCGGCCGCCCGCCTCGGCGTCATC
>CALLYR010000024.1 GCA_937859005.1 uncultured Paracoccus sp.
TACTGGGTTTCCTATCCCGACATGGTGCTGCTGGCGGGCGGCGAGCCGGTGACGGTGGTCGGCCACGAGGCCGACGGCTTCAAGCTGCGCCCCGAGGCGCGGATCGACCTGCATGGCATGACGCTGGCGGTGGCAAAGGCCGAACTGACCGGCTTCATCCTGTCGGCACAGTCTGCGGGGCGGCGGCTGGTGCTGGTCATCACCGGCAAGGGCAAGGGCGATCATGGTCCCCTGCCGACCCGCGCAGGCGCCCTGCGCCACGAGGTGCCGCACTGGCTGTACATGGCCCCTCTGGCACAGGCCGTGCTGCAGATCGTGCCTGCGCATCTGCGCCACGGGGGCGAGGGTGCCTATTACGTCTGGCTGCGGCGGTTCCGCTGAGAAACCGCGGCGCTTAACCCATTCGTAACCTTCCGCTTTCGCGGCACGTCGGCCCGGATTAGAACGGTTTCCGGGCGGATGGCGCCTGCAAGGGGACGGGCGGCATCATGCTGATGATCGCGGGAATGATCGGGCTGATGATGATGGGGGCCGCGCTGGACGTGACCTCGCTGACCACGCGCGGGGCCGGGGACGACGAGGATGCGCCCGGCGAAACGGAGGCGCCCGGCATCGACGGCGGGGAAGACGACGATCCGGCGCTGCCGCCGGACCGGGACCTTCTCGGTTCGGACGACGACGAATGGCTGAACGGCGGCGCGCAGGATGACCGCATCGACGCGCAGGGCGGCGATGACGATGTGCGCGGGGGGCTGGGGGGCGACCGGATCGCCGGGGGCCGCGGCGATGACGTGATCTATGGCGACGATGCATGGGGAACGGGGGGTGCCGACACCCTGCTGGGCGGCGAGGGCGACGACCAGCTGATCGGCGACGGCGGCGACGACCGGCTGCACGGCGGGGCCGGGAACGACAGCCTGTTCGGCGGCGAAGGGGACGATTTCGCCCGTGGCGGGGCCAGCGACGATGTGCTGGCGGGCAGTCTGGGCGACGACACCCTGATCGGGGGGCGCGGCTCCGACGATCTGTCGGGGAACGAGGGCAGCGATTTCCTGGCCGGCGGCCCGGACCGCGTCACCGACTGGCTGCACGGGGGGGAGGGCGCCGACACCCTGTCCGGCGGGACGGACGACTGGCTGGAAGGCGGCGAGGGCGCCGATCTGTTCGAACTGCCCGCCGGCGCAGAGCCCGGCGGCGGTCCGGCCACCATCGCCGATTTCGACGCACGGGCAGACCGGATCGAACTGGTCCTGCCGGACGACGGCCGGGCCGACCCGGCGATTGCGGTCGCGCCGCAGGGCGACGGATCGGCGCTGGTGCTGGCCGATGGCGCGCCGGTCGCGCATGTGCTGCACGCCCGCGGGCTTGATGCGGCGGGGATCATCCTGCGCCGGGCATGACGGCAGGGCTTTTCATCGGGCGCATTTTTCCGTATAGGCGCGCATCCCCCGGTCCGATTCCGGCGGGCGACCTCCACGGGCCTGCGCTGGACGACATCCCGGCCTGTGCCATCCCTTCAACCGACAGGAGACCCCGATGTCGATCACCGTCGAAGACAAAGCCCGCGTCATGGGCGAATATGCCACCAGGCAGGGCGACACCGGCTCGCCCGAGGTGCAGGTGGCCATCCTCAGCTCGCGCATCGCGACGCTGACCGAGCATTTCAAGACCCACAAGAAGGACAACCACTCGCGCCGTGGCCTTCTGATGATGGTCGCGCAGCGCCGCAAGCTGCTGGACTATCTCAAGCGCAAGGATCAGGCGCGTTACGCCGATCTCATCGCCCGCCTGGGCCTGCGCCGCTGACCTGTGACGGGACGCGCCCCATGCAGGGCGCGCGTTTCGTTTGGAACTGACGCCCGGCAATGGGGCCGGGCGTGGCAGGGCGGGAACAGGGGTTCCCGCGCCGACGAGGAAAACCGATGTTTGACGAAGTGAAGAAATCGATCCAGTGGGGCAACGAAACCCTGACGCTGGAAACGGGCAAGGTCGCCCGCCAGGCCGACGGCTCGGTCATCGCCACCCTGGGCGAGACTTCGGTCATGGCCAACGTGACCTTTGCGAAAGAGCCGAAGCCGGGTCAGGACTTTTTCCCGCTGACCGTTCACTATCAGGAAAAATACTACGCCGCGGGCAAGATCCCCGGCGGCTTCTTCAAGCGCGAGGCGCGGCCGTCCGAAAAGGAGACGCTGACCGCGCGCCTGATCGACCGCCCCTGCCGTCCGCTGTTCGCGCCGGGCTTCAAGAACGAAGTGCTGGTGATGTGCACCGTCCTGTCGCACGATCTGGTCAACGATCCCGATATTGTCGCGATGATCGCCGCCTCGGCCGCGCTGACGATTTCGGGCGTGCCCTTCATGGGCCCGATCGGGGCCGCGCGCGTCGGCTTTGCGAACGGCCAGTATGTGCTGAATCCCGAAGTGTCCGACATGGACAATCTGCGGTCGAACCCGGAACAGCGCCTGGATCTGGTCGTGGCCGGCACCCAGGACGCCGTGATGATGGTCGAATCCGAGGCCTATGAGCTGACCGAGGAAGAGATGCTGGGCGCGGTCAAGTTCGGCCACGAGCAGATGCAGCCCGTCATCGACCTGATCATCAGCTTCGCCGAAGACGCCGCGAAGGAACCGTTCGAGTTCCGTTCGCCCGACTATTCGGAACTGTATGCCCGCGTGAAGGCTCTGGGCGAGGCAGACATGCGCGCGGCCTATGGCATCTTCAACAAGGCCGAGCGCCGCGATGCGATCGAGGCCACGCAGATCAGGATCAAGGAAGGCCTGTCCGAGGACGAGCTGGCCAACCCGAACCTCGGTTCGGCGATGAAAAAGCTGGAATCGGGCATCCTGCGCGGCGATATCATCCGCGGCGGCGCCCGGATCGACGGCCGCGACAACCGCACGGTGCGCGCCATCGACAGTGAAGTCGGCATCCTGCCGCGCACCCATGGATCGGCCCTGTTCACCCGCGGGGAAACCCAGGCGCTGGTCGTGACCACGCTGGGCACCGGCGACGACGAACAGATCATCGACGCGCTGCACGGCAATTCCCGGTCGAACTTCCTGCTGCACTACAACTTCCCGCCCTATTCGGTTGGCGAGGTGGGCCGCGTGGGCTCGCCCGGCCGGCGCGAAATCGGCCACGGCAAGCTGGCG
This sequence comes from uncultured Paracoccus sp., assembly GCA_937859005.1. Taxonomy (GTDB): domain Bacteria; phylum Pseudomonadota; class Alphaproteobacteria; order Rhodobacterales; family Rhodobacteraceae; genus Paracoccus. The sequence continues at coordinate 3,153 of CALLYR010000024.1, forward strand.
TGGCGCGCGTTGCAGGCGGTGCTGCCGGCGGCGACGGATTTCCCCTATACCATCCGCGTCGTGTCCGAGATCACCGAATCGAACGGATCAAGCTCGATGGCGTCGGTCTGCGGCGGCTCGCTGTCGATGATGGATGCTGGCGTTCCGCTGAAGGCGCCGGTCGCGGGCGTAGCCATGGGCCTGGTGCTGGAGGATGCCGGCAACTGGGCAGTCCTGACCGATATCCTGGGTGACGAGGATCACCTGGGCGATATGGACTTCAAGGTCGCGGGCACGCAGAACGGCATCACCAGCCTGCAGATGGACATCAAGGTCCAGGGGATCACCCCCGCGATCATGGAACAGGCGCTGGCGCAGGCGAAAGACGGCCGGTTGCACATCCTGGACGAGATGTCGAAGGCCCTGACCGAAGGCCGGCGCGAGTTTTCCGCCCATGCCCCGCGGATCGAGACGATGACGATCCCGACCGACAAGATCCGCGAAGTGATCGGCTCGGG
>CALLYR010000025.1 GCA_937859005.1 uncultured Paracoccus sp.
AGGATGACGGCGGCCTTCGAGGCCGAACTGGCGCGGTTGCAGCAGGCGATGAACCGCACGGGGCGCGAGGCGACCTCGCTGACTGCGGGCTTCGGCGGCGGCCTGCGACGGGCCTTCGAGGGCGTGGCCTTCGACGGCATGAAGCTGTCGGATGCGCTGAAGGGCATTGCGCAGAGCATGGCCGACACGGTGTTTTCCGTCGCCATGCGGCCGGTGCAGCAGGCGGTGGCGGGGGCGCTGGCGCAGGGCGTGGGCGGGCTGATGTCGGGAGCGATGCCCTTTGCCGCAGGGGGCGCATTCGTACAGGGGCGGGTGATGCCCTTTGCGCGCGGGGGCGTCGTGTCACAGCCCACGCATTTCCCCATGCGGGGCGCGACCGGCCTGATGGGCGAGGCGGGGCCCGAGGCGATCATGCCGCTGCGCCGGGGCGCGGACGGGCGGCTGGGGGTCGCGGCGGCGGGCGGAGGGCGGCCGGTCAACGTCACCTTCAACGTGACCACACCCGATGTCGCCGGATTCCAGCGCAGCCAGAGCCAGATCGCGGCCAGCCTGGGCCGGGTGCTGGCGCGCGGCGAAAGGAACGCATGATGGGATTTCACGAGATCCGCTTTCCGGCAAACCTGTCCTTCGGGTCCGTCGGCGGGCCAGAGCGTAGGGTCGAGATCGTCGCCTTGGCCAACGGGTTCGAGGAGCGCAACAGCCCCTGGGCCCATTCGCGCCGTCATTACGACGCGGGCGTGGGGCTGCGCAGCCTGGACGATGTGGCGGCGCTGATCGCCTTTTTCGAGGCGCGGGGCGGGCAGTTGCACGGATTCCGCTGGAAGGACTGGGCGGACTACAAGTCCTGCGCGCCCAGCCGGACGGTCGCCTTTGACGATCAGGTGATCGGCAAGGGCGACGGGCAGGTGGTCGCGTTCCAGTTGTCGAAGCTGTATCGGTCCGGTCCCGCCAGCTATCGCCGGCCGGTCGCGAAGCCGGTCGCGGGCAGCGTTCGGGCCGGCCTGGGCGGGGTCGAGAAGATCGCTGGCGTCGATTTCGAGGTGGACTGGGCGACGGGCATCGTCACCTTTGCCGACGCGCCCCTGACGGATGCGCAGGTCACGGCGGGGTTCGAGTTCGACGTGCCGGCGCGCTTTGACACCGACCGGATCGCGGTGTCGGTCTCCTCGTTCCAAGCGGGCGACCTGCCGCAGGTGCCGGTGATCGAGGTGCGGCTGTGAGCGGGGCGACCACGACGATCGCGCGCGCCTGGGCGGTGTCGCGGCGCGACGGGCTGGTGCTGGGGTTCACCGACCATGATGCGGCGCTGCGCTTCGACGGCATCGCGTTCCGGCCCGATGCCGGGCTGACCGCGCGGGCAGTAGTGCAGGGGCTGGGCCTCTCGGTGGACAATACCGAGGCGCAGGGCGTGCTGTCGGACGATGCGATCACGGAATCCGACCTGCGCGCGGGCCGCTGGGACGGGGCCGAGGTGCGGCTGTGGGAGGTGGACTGGACCGCGCCTGCAAACCGGCGGCTGGTGTTCAGGGGGCATCTGGGCGAAGTCGCGCGCGCGAACGGGGCGTTTCGCGCCGAGTTGCGCGGGCTGTCCGAGGCGCTGAATCTGCCGCAGGGGCGGGTCTATCATCCGCGCTGCTCGGCGGTGCTGGGGGACGGGCGCTGCGGGTTCGATACCGCGCGCGAGGGCTATCAAGCCGAGGACGTGGTGCTGTCAGTGGCCGAGGACGGCGCGCGGCTAGAGTTGTCGGGGG
>CALLYR010000026.1 GCA_937859005.1 uncultured Paracoccus sp.
GACGTCAGGCCGTAGCTTCCGTCACTGTCCGATTTCCGGGGAGTAGCTCAGTCCCATATCGGGCCCACGAACACAACGTGGTCACAGGCTCGCGCGTCCACGCCCAGAGGCCGAATTCGAGGCCGGCGGTGAAACAGCAGATCGAGCAGGATGTCGATCCCGCGGCGGGCACCGTTCCCTGACCTCGATCACCCGCGCATCGAGCCGCTCGCCCAGATGCCGGGCAAGCAGCCGGTTGTTGCCGGTGTAGGAGTAGGCGACAATGAGGATCCTTGGCATGCTGCGTCTCCGTGTCTCCGTGTCTCCGTGACCGACCGTCGGGACGATGGCGGCGGTCCGGCTGCCGGGGGCGGCAGAGGGACGGCGCGGGTGTCACAGGTCTCTCGTGCGATCGCGCTTCCGGTCTGCTCCCCTCCGGGATGGGATCGAGCCGTTGCGGCAGCACGGATCATGCAACCTGCCCTCACCCTGCGGGCGCGGTCGGGCCCGGACGGCCGGTCAGCCGGTTCAGAGAGCGTTCAGCGATGGCACCCAGCCCCAGCAGGACGAGAGCGATGTTGGCCATCCAGCCCAGAACCGGGACGAAATTCAGCAGCGCCGCCAGAAGGAGTCCCACTGCCAAGGCCAGGATCCGCGACAGGAGAGGGTGAACAGGTTCGGCAGGTGCAGACGCGCTGATCGGTGCATGGGATCGTCCGCCGAGGTTACCCACCAGGCGGCGCATCACCGCATAAACGCCGAGAAGATAGCCCAGCACCCACCCGACGGCCGCAAGAAGGAGCGCGATGGGCACGAGCGGGATCCCGATCAGCGTGATCGCGAGGACCGGCACCAGCCCAAAGAGAAGCGACAGGCCTCCCGCCCCCAGCAGCAGGTTCCGGCCCGGCCGCGCGGTGGCAAGGGTCTGCGTGGTCTCGATCAGGCGCGGCGCCAGTCCCAGGAAAAGGCCGCCGACGAGCAGCAGGAACGCCACGCCGATCAGCCCGCCCGAGAGAAACGACAGGGCTGCAGGCCAGGACGGCCAGCGGCCCTCCTCCCAGCCGCGTCGCGCCCCGTGCATGGCGTCCGGCATCGCGGAGGGCTCGAAGCTGACGCGGTCTTGGGAGATGACCGCTGCGGGAACGGCGATGGGAGCGATCGTCGAGTAGACGAGCCGTCCGTCGATGCGGGCTTTGGGACCGAAGACGAGCTTCTCGGCCATTACCCAGGCATCGCCTTTTACGGCCGCGTTGATCGTGACCTCGGAGCCGGCCATGGTGAGAGCGCCGGCCACCGGAGCCTCCAGCGTCACGGTGCCGCCAGCCAACCGCGCATTGCCGACCACCGTGCCTGCCTCCCTCAGGCGCACGGACCACCCCGCGACCGTGGCGTTCTTCCCGACCGGAGCGTTGAGTTCCACATTCGCGCCGGCAGCGTAGAGATCCCCCTCCACCGGGGCCGCGATGTCGAGGTTGAAGCCCGCCATGTGGGCATTGCCCCGCGTAAGCCCCCGAAGCGTCACGCCATTGCCCACGACGAAAAGATCGCCCGGCGCCTCCGTGTCCAGCGGGAGCGAGGGATCGGCGACAAAGGTATCGGTGCCATTGCGGCGCAGGGTGGTTTCCGCATGGGCCGCCAGGGGAAGCAGCCCCGGACAGAGCATGAAGGCCAAAAGACAGCGATTCATGGAGGTCTCTCCCAGTGACAAGACGAACTGACCAGAACCTTTCGCCAGATTTTACACCATCCGGCGTAATGGCGCCGAGAGTTTCCTCTTGTTGCGGCACGAGATGGACGAATCCAGATGACCCCCTCTGGCAGGCCCGCGCGGTCCCGGATCATGCGGTGCCGACGAAGCACACGGGTGATGCCCGCCCGGCCGCCACATCAATCCCGCCAGCGGTCCCTCCTCGCCCCGGTCCTGTCAGCGCGCCATGACCAGCGGCAAGGGCACGGAGGTGAGCATCTTGCGCGTGGTCCCGCCGAGGAGCGCCTCGCGCAGGCGCGAGTGTCCGAAGGCGCCCATGACCAAGGCCTCGCAGCCACGTTCCCTGCAGAAATGCGTCAGAAGATCCGCCACCTGCGGCTCGGTTCGGGCAAGCAGGGTAATCGCGGGATGCACGTCATGTCGTGCGAGCCAGAGCGCCAACGCCTCGCCGGGATCGGGCTGATCCGCTGCATGTGCGGGGGGATCCACGATGACGACATCCACCGCTTGCGCCGCCCTGAGCAAGGGCAATGCCGCATGTGCGGCGCGCAAGGCTTCGTCGCTGTCATCCCAGGCAAGGCAGATCCGGCTGAACGGCCGGCTCCAGTCGGTACGGTCCTCGTCGGGCACGATCAGGAAGGGAGCCACGGTTCCAAACAGCAGCCCTTCGCCCAGAATGGGCGCAAGTTGGCCGACGCCTGTTCCATAAGGACGCCGCATCACGACAAGATCCGAAAGCCGCGCCAGCTGCGCAGCTGCGGACGCGAGACCGAGAGCCGGCACCGTCACGGGCTCGACGCGGGCGCGCAGGTCCGCAGGCAAGTGCGAGCGAGCCCAGGATACGAGGGCCTCAGCCTGATCCCTCGCTTCGGACAGGCCCCATCCCACCGTGATCGGCGGGATGTCCATCGCCATCGTGTCGAGGGGAAGGGGCTCGACCCCCAGGCAGGAGATATCGAGATGGGCGTCCTCACGCAGCGCGATCGCCGCCGCAACTGCAAGGGCCGGAGTATCGCGGGTGCTATCCGTCACGACAAGGTTCAGGGTCCTGAACATGGCAATGTCCCCCTTCTTGCGGAATGATACTCCATTTCTTTGAGTTGGGGTGAATCGATCTTTATCAGGTTTCGGATTGCGCCGGTCGGCAAAGCGGCCGACTGTTTGTCGAGATGGCCTTTCTGCCAACCGTTTCGTCCATGTGAACGCTGCCTTTGTTCCGAATCAATCGGGTAAGTCCGGCCGGTGTCCATTCTCAGGCTCGATCTGCCCAGCCGCCTGAAGCCTCGCCATCAACAGCCAGCACAGCAAGGCCCAGCAGGCCCCGGCAGCCCAGCCGGCCAGGACATCGGTGGGCCAGTGGACCCCCAGATAGACCCGGCTGCACCCGACAAGCAGCGTCAGAAACAGCGCAAGCGAGACAAGATAGATCTTGTTTTTCACCGAAGGCTGCGACCGCGCCAGAAGATTGCCGAGGGTCAGATAGACGATCGCGGACATCATCGCATGGCCGCTGGGAAAGCTGGTCGTGAAGACAGCGGCGGAATGAGGAACCAGATCGGGGCGGGGCCGGGCGAAGCCGAGCTTGAGGAGACTGGAGAGAATGACCCCTCCGGCGACGGCGGCAAGCACGAACCCCGCAGCCCGTCTTTTTCCCGAAACCAGAAGCCAGCCGACAGCCGCCAGGGTGATGACAGACAGGACCCCCGTACTCCCAAGGGCCGTGAAATCTCGGATCATCTCCTGAAGCCATACTGGTCCGATGGGCTGGGCTGCGTCGCCTGGCCTCCGCAGCGCAAGCAGGACCGCCACGTCGAAGCTCTGCGTCTCGCCCTCCAGGATTTCCTCGGCGATCCTGACGAAGCCGAAGAGCAGCACCGCGACTGCGGCAACCAGAATGGCAAGAGATCTGTCTATGGCGCGCCCGGTCAGGAGCGAAGAGATACGGACCCGCAGATTCCGAAACGCCCGGCTCATCGGCCTGCACCCTGCGCTCGAAGTCGGCGTCTGAAACGGTATTCGTGGATTGCAAGCGCAAGCACGATGATGTCGAGCACCGTGATCGCGACAAGCGGAAGGGATAGCTGGAGAAGCATCAGGTGAAACTGGTAGGCGATGAAGCCCCCCATCGCGGCGATGAACAGGGGATAGGCCCATCGACGGTCGGCGAAAATGGCCGCCACGAGCGCGAGTTTGACCGCCCCGTGGCTGAACAGATACCAGGCCGCAAAGGCCTGGGCATCCGCGCCGAAACCATGGGCCGCCTGCCGCAGGATATTGGCCACGAGGTCGCGCGGATCCTCCAGCAGTTCTGCCCAGGTCAGCCGTCGCACGAACTGCGTGATTGCCTCGTGCGGCAGGACGTAGAGAAGCAGGCCGCCGGCCACCTCGATCATGCTGTGCGCGCCCTTCATCCAGAGGCTTGCACGGAACAGCCGATGCAGGTCCTGTTCACGAAGCCCGATCATGGGGCGGCCATTTTCCGGCCGAAGGCGGCGGCCGGTTCCGGGCGTGCGCGGAAGAACCAGGCCTTCATCGCCTCGGTCAACGCGATATAGCCCAGCAGGATGGCGACGATTGCCGCCAGCGTGGAAGCCGGTAGCGGCACGAAGCCGAAGGCCGCGCTGAGCGGGCCGAGCCAGGGGATGGCAAAGGTGAGCGCGAGAACCACCACCGTTGACCACATGAGGATCGCTCCGGGCTGGCTTCGGAAGGCGGAACGGCGGGTGCGCAGGACCAGGACGACCGCAAGCTCGGTCAGAAGCGAGATCATGAACCAGGATGTCTGGAACAGCGCCTCGCCAGCGTGGAGCACCCCGATGAGCAGTCCGAAGGTCAGAAGGTCGAAGACCGAGCTGACCAGCCCGAAGACGATCATGAAGCGCCGGATTTCCGCGACGTTCCAGCGTTGCGGGGTTGCCAGCCGTTCGGGATCGACGCGGTCGGAGGCGATGGTCAGAGAGGGCAGGTCGGAAAGGAAGTTGTTGAGCAGGATCTGCTTCGCGGCCAGTGGCAGGAACGGCAGGAAGGGCGTGACGATCGCCATGCTGACCATGTTGCCGAAATTGGCGCTGGTGGTGATGGAGATGTACTTGAGCGTGTTGGCAAAGGTGCGCCGCCCGCCCTCGACGCCGGCGTGCAACACCTCGAGGTCGCGGCGGGTCAGGACGATGTCGGCGCTTTCGCGCGCCACGTCCACCGCCTCGGCCACCGAGATGCCGACGTCGGCTGCGTGCAGCGCGGGTGCGTCGTTGATGCTGTCGCCCAGATAGCCCACCGCCTCTCCGGTGCGCTGCAGCGCGCGCACGATGCGTTCCTTCTGCTGCGGGTCGATCTCGACGAAAAGGTCGGTGCGGGGCGCCAGGTGCCACAACGCCTCGTCGCGCATGGCGGCGATTTCCTCGCCGGTGAGCATGGCTCCCGCATCGAGACCCACGGCGCGGGCGACATGGGCGGTGACGTGGCGGTTGTCGCCGCTTATGACCTTGATCGCGATGCCCAGCCTGCGCAATGTGGCGATGGTTGCCGACGCGTCCTGCTTCGGTGGGTCGCGGAACACCAGAAAACCGCGGAACGTCATCGCCGCCTCATCGGCGCGGTCGTAGTCCGCCCGTGGAGCGAACCGGCACGTGGCAAGGGCGAGCACGCGCAGCCCTTCGGCGCTGCAGTTCTGAAAGATCGCCTCCAGGCCGGCGCGGCGGCTCTCGTCCAGTGGCACCTCGCCTGTCGGGGCGGTCATCAACGTGCAGATGCGGAGCACCTCGGCAAAAGCGCCCTTCGTCACCATCAGGTGCCCGTCGGTCCCTTCCTCGGACAGCAAGATGGTCAGCCGCCTGCGCACGAAGTCGTAAGGGATCTCGTCGATCTTGGCAAAACCTGCAGAGGTGAACGCCGCCGCCTCTCCCTCCGCCATCAGCGCCGCGTCGAGCGGGTTCTCGATCCCGGTCTCGAAGCGGGCGTTCAGCCAAGCGAGCCCCTTCACGTCGTCGTCGGCAACTCCGGCAGGGTCCAGCGCCTCGTGCAGTCCCACCCGGCCCTCGGTCAGGGTGCCGGTCTTGTCGGTGCAGAGCACGGTCATCGACCCGAGGTTCTCGATTGCATCGAGCCTGCGCACGATCACCCCGTCTGCCGCCATTCGCCGCGCTCCTGCGGACAGGGTGACGCTGACAATCGCAGGCAAGAGTTCGGGCGACAGCCCCACCGCCAGTGCCGTCGCGAACAGCAGCGAGTCGATCACCGGACGGTCAAGCATCAGGTTGGCGCTGAGCACGAACAGCACGACCAGGATTATCACCCGGATCAGCAGGTAGCCGAAATGCCGCACGCCTCGGGCGAACTCGGTTTCGGGCTCGCGGGCGGCGATGCGGGCGGCGATGGCGCCGAAGGCGGTCCGGCGGCCGGTCGCGGTGACCAGAACCCGCGCCGTGCCGCTGCGCACCGAGGCGCCCTGCCAGACCATGTTGGTCCGTTCGCCAACGGGCGCGCCGGCATGCACGAGACCCGGGCGCTTCTCGACGGGGAAGGACTCGCCCGTGATGCTCGCCTCGCTGACCAGGAAATCCTGCGCGGCGATCACCCGGCCGTCGGCCGAGACCAGGTTACCCGCCGACAGCAGGATCATGTCGCCGGGCACGATCTCGCGCACGGGGATCACCTGTTCGGCGCCGTCGCGCAGGACACGGATCGTCAGCGCAAGGCGCTTCTTGAGCGCCTCGACTGCCACCGAGGCGCGGTATTCCTGAAAGAATCCCAGCGCCGCGCTGCCCAGCACGATGCCCGCATCGGCCCATTGTCGCAGCACCAGCGAGATGGTGGCGGCAACGAAAAGGATCAGCACGATCGGGTTCTCGAACTGCCGTCCCAGCAGCCGAAGGGCGTCACGATGGGGTGCCTCGTCCACGCTGTTGGGTCCGGCCCCGGCCAGCCGGTCCCTCGCCACCCTGGATGTCAGGCCATCGGGTCCAGAGGCAAGCCGTGCAGAAAGGGCGCCCGCCTCCTCGGCCCAAGCCGCGGCGTCAACTGCGTCCTGCGCCATCTTGCGCCCTCCATCCGCGCGCGGCGCGTAGCGCGCGGCACGTGCCTGTCATGTCGCGCCCCCGGACAGCGCCCCGCTGCGGATCACGCTGGCAGTGGAAACGATGCCGTCGCTGGTGCCGGGGACGGCAGCCCGAAGCCAGCCGATGCGGGAAACGAAAGGGGCTTCAGGGTAAAGGCGAAGGCGCGGCATGGTCCTTTCCGGAACTGGGTAGGTCCAAGCCTACTGCCCACACCAGCCCTTTGACAGTGGATGCGGGAAGGCACGGAACGAATAAGGCACGGTCATTCCGGTCTGCGGTCAATCCCTTCGCTCGCTCACGACGGCCTAGGGCGCGCCACCGGCGATCGGTCCGCCCGGTCAGTCCGGCGCCGCTGCCGACCTGCTGTCATCCCCCGCCCTGTCGCGTCTGGCAAGGCGGCGGTGCAGCGGGACCAGCCCCGCGATGGTCGGAAGCGCGAACAGGGCGCCGGCCAGGAAGGTCCATTGCGCGCCGAAAGCATCCCACAGGAACCCGGTCATCACGCTCGCGGCCAGCAGCGCCCCGCCGGTCACGAGGTTGAACACGCCGGAGGCGGTGCCGCGCAATTCAGGCGGCGCGCTGTCGGCGATCAGCGTGGCGAGGACCCCTTGCGTGAAGCCCATGTGCAGCCCCGCAGCACAACGCCCGCCAATACCCCCCACAGGGTCGGCACGAAGGCGAGTGTCAGATCCGCTGCGATCAGCAGGACAAGGCCAGCAATCAGGATCGAGATCCGGTTCACGCCATCGGACAATACACCGACCGGATAGGACGACAGCGCATAGGCGATGTTCAGCACGACAAGGACCAGCGGCACGAACGTCAGCAACAGGCCGGCGTTCCCGGCCCGCAGGATCAGGAAGGCCTCGCTGAACTGCGCCAGCGTGAACGACGCCGCCACCACGACGACCCACCAGTAGATCGCGCCCAATCCGGCCAGTTCGCGCAGGCTGAGCGGGTGCTTCACCTTGCGCAATCCCCCAGGACGCGCGGGCTCGTGCACGGCGATCAGGACAAGCGCGAGCGCCGCGAAGGCCGGGATCACCGCGACCCAGAACACCGAGGCGAAATCGTCGGCAAAGCGCCACATCAGGCCGATCGCCAGAAAGGGTCCGATGAAGGCCCCCGCCGTATCCAGCGACTGCCGCAGCCCGAACGCAGCGCCGCGTTAGGCCGGGCGGGGCGATGTCGGCCATGAGCGCATCGCGCGGCGTGCCCCGAATGCCCTTGCCCACCCGGTCGATGAAGCGCGCGGCGACCAGCCGGCCGACCGTTGGCGCGAGCGGAAAGACCGGCTTGGTGAGCGCGGCCAGCTCGTAACCCAAGGCCGCCAGGCCCTTGCGCCGGTCGATGCGGTCGCTGAGCGCGCCGGAAAAGACCTTGGTGATCGCCCCTGTCGCCCCAGCGATCCCCTCGATGATGCCGACCGTCAGGGCCGCCGCCCCGAGGCCGACCACCAGATAGATCGGCAGGAGCGCATGGATCATCTCGGACGAGACATCCATCAGCAGCGACACGAACCCCAGCGCCCATATCCCGGCGGGGAGTCGGCGCCACGCCGGTCCGGCGTCACGCCGATTGCCTGTCTTCCGCCCTTCGCCCCTGTCAGTCATGCCTCGACCTTCGCACCCCACCCTTGAGGTTTTCTCGAGGCGAGGCCGGTTTCCTTCAATCCGCCATGGGCGGCAGGGACTGGCTGCAATCTCCCCCGCGGTCTCGCATCCGAAAGTTGCTGCATTTCACTTGTTGATGAACTCGGCATGGGCCTCGTCGCGGTTGGCTTGCAAGGTATGAAAGCGGGCCGCACCCCTCGACATTCGGCGATCCGGTGGGCGGTCACATCATCAGAGCCCTTGCCGCACCAAAGCCGTAGAGGCCGAGCCGCCGCAGCTGCCCGGCCATCCGGTAGCTGCGAAAGCCGATGAGCCCTGCGCAGAGGAGCGGCGCCAGCGCGACGGAATCGGCGGTCACGGACAAGGGAAAGACATAGGCCGCGTCCGCGACGCAGTATTCGGCATAGCCGCCGTCGCGGGTGTAACCGGTGAAGAGCGGTGCGTCGCAGAGGTTTTCCGGCGCCATTGCACAGTAAGGACAGCATCCGCATGTGTGCCGAGCCAGGGCACCCCGACCCGCTGACCGGTCGGCAATCCCTTGACCCGTGGGCCCGCGCATTCGACGCGCCCGACGATCTCGTGGCCGGGCACAAGGGGCAGCCTGGGTCCGGCAAGCTCGCCGTCTACGATATGCAGGTCGGCGCGGCAGACCCCGCAGGCCTCGACCCGGATCAGGACCTCGCCCGGCGCCGGCTGCGGCAGGTCTCGCAGCTCGAGGCGAGACCATCCACCCGTGAATACCATGGCTCGTATCCGTGATCTCCCCTAGGCTTATGTATCCGGCATCTCTGCCGCCCTGACCCGCACGCCGTCGACGATGTGGTCGCCGGGATGCAGGATCACCTCGGCGCCCGGATCAAGCCCGCGCCGCACTTCCGCCCAGTCCGGGTTGCGCTCGCCGATCTCGAGGGGCGTCAGCCGGGCGCGCTCGCCCTCGATCCGGAACACCGCCCAGTCGTTGCCGCTGCGGAAAAGACTGCCCACCGGGACCGCCGTCAGCGCCTGGCCCTGCCAGACCATGATATGGGCGGTCACGCGATAGCCGTCCCCCAGTCCCTGCCAGGCGGCCGGCTCGCCTTGAGGCGCAAGGACCGCGGTCACGCGCTGCTCCTCGATCCCCAGGGCCGAGACGCGGGTGACGGCAGAGGGATCGACCCGGACGACGCGGGCGGCCAGCGGCGGGCCGCCCC
>CALLYR010000027.1 GCA_937859005.1 uncultured Paracoccus sp.
GCGCAGGCGCGGGCGGCGCTGGGTTCGCTGGACCGGGTGGCGCGGGTGGTCAAGCTGACGGGCTTCGTCAATTCCGCCCCCGGCTTCACCGACCAGCCCGAGGTCATCAACGGCTGTTCGGACCTGATGGTCGAGGTGTTCGGCGACCGCGGCCGCCATGCCCGCGCGGCGGTCGGCGCCCCTGCCCTGCCCCGCGGCGTCGCGGTCGAAGTCGAGGCGGTGTTCGAAATCGCCTCGTGACCCTGCCGCCCGGCCTGTTGTCCCGGCCCGTGGCGCATCGCGGCCTGCATGGCCGCGGCGTGCCGGAAAACTCGCGGGCGGCGTTCCGCGCCGCCTGCGCCGCGGGCTATGCGATCGAACTGGACGTGCAGCCCGCCGCAGACGGCACGCCGCTGGTGTTCCACGATCACGACCTGCAACGCATGGCGGGGCGCCAGGGCATGATTTCGGCACTGACGCCGGATCAGGCGGCGGCGCTGCGCCTGCGGGGCACCGATCAGGGCACCCCCACACTGGGCGAAGTGCTGGCCGATGTCGCAGGCCGCGTGCCGGTGCTGATCGAGATCAAGGATCAGGACGGCGCGCTGGGGCCGGACATCGGCACCCTGCCCCTGCGCGTGGCCGAGATCGTGCGCGACCATGCCGGCACGGTTGCGGTCATGTCCTTCAACCCCCATGCCGTGGCCGCCGTCCGCCAGGCCGCGCCAGAGGTTGCCGTGGGCCTGACGAGCTGTCATTTCCCCGCGAACGACTGGCCCGGCGTGCCGCCCGCCCGGCGGGCCGAACTGGCGCGGCTGGCGGATTTCGACCGGGTGGGGGCGATGTTCGTCTCGCACTATCACCTGGATCTGGGCAATCCCGCCGTGGCGGCCCTGAAGGCGCGGGGGGCGCCGGTGCTGGCCTGGACGATCCGCAGCCCCCGGCAGGAAGCGGCGGCCCGGCGGGTTGCCGACAATATCACCTTCGAGGGATATCTTGCCTGAGGCTCAGGCCGCCTTCACGTCCTGCGCCGCGGCCAGCACGGCATGCAGCGCCACCGGGTCGTCGTTGGCGCGCAGCTTGGCGCGCAGATCGGCATCGCGCATCGTGCGGCTGACCAGGGCCAGGGCCTTGAGATGTTCGACCCCCGGACTGTCCGGCGCCAGCAACGCAAAGACCAGATCGACCGGCTGGCGATCCACCGCGCCGAAATCCAGGGGCCTTTCCAGCCGCAGGAACAGCCCCGCCACACGGTCCAGCCCGGCGATCTGGGCATGGGGCAGGGCGACCCCGTGCCCCACCCCGGTCGCCCCCAGGCTTTCCCGTTCCTGCAGCGCATCCAGCGTCCGGGCGGCGTTCAGGCCATAGGCCTGAGCGGCCAGTTCGGCCAGATCGTGGAACAGGCGTTTCTTGGAACTGGCCTGAGCCTGCGTCCTGACGGCCGCAGGCGAAAGAATGTCGCTTATCCGCATGACTGCCCTGTTGGCGTCCCCTTGGCCGGCCTTGCTGTCCGGCCGCCGTAACAGGCGGCCGGATGGGTTTACAAGCCCGCTGCTGCCTTACTTGAGGTTGCGCGGGTCGATCCAGCCCACATTGCCGTCCTCGCGGCGGTGGACCACGTTGACACCCCCGTGCTTCTCGTTCCGAAACACAAGCAGTGGCAGGCCGGCAAGTTCCATCTGCATCACCGCGTCACCCACCGACAGCGTGGGCACGCGCGTTTCCATTTCCGCCACGATGATGGGCTGCAGCCCCGCCTCGCCTTCGGTTTCCCATTCCTCCTCGTCCCCGGCCAGGACATAGGAGCCGGCGGCGCCGAATTCGACCGGCCCGGTGCGGTCCTTGTAGTGATCCTTCAGCCGCCGCTTGTAACGGCGCAGCTGCTTGTCCATGCGTTCGCGGCATTTCTCGAAAGCGGCATAGATGTTGTCGGCGTCCTGCCCCTTGGCCTGCACGGTCAGCCCGGTGGACAGATGCACCACCGCGTCGCAGATGAAGTTGAAGGCATCGCGCGAAAAGATCACCGTGGCATCGGTCGGGCGCTGGGAATATTTGTCGATGGTCTCGCCCAGCTGTGTCTTGACATGGGTCTGCAGGGCATCGCCCACGTCGATCTGCTTGCCACTGATCTGATAGCGCATGTTGCGTCCTTTCCGGTTCAGACGCAGGACCGGCACGGCCCGTTGCGGTTGGGTCGGCCCTGCGGCCAGTCTGCGCGGTGCATCGGGATGCATTCCGCATTGGCCCATTTGGGGGCGGCTTCGTGCAACTGTCAACGCCCGCCTGCAGGTTCAGGAAATGCTGAATCCCGGGCCCAGATAGACCTTGCGCACCTGGGGATCGGCGACGATTTCGGCGGTGGTGCCGGACTTCAGCACCTGCCCGTCGTGCAGGATATAGGCGCGGTCCACGATCCCCAGCGTCTCGCGCACATTGTGGTCGGTGATCAGCACGCCGATGCCGCGCGCGCGCAGGTCGTGGACCAGCGCCCGGATTTCCCCAACCGCGATCGGGTCCACGCCCGCGAACGGCTCGTCGAGCAGCAGATAGGCCGGGTTCGAGGCCAGGCAGCGCGCGATTTCCACCCGCCGCCGCTCGCCCCCCGACAGCGCGAGCGCCGGCGCCCCGCGCAGATGGCCGATGGAAAAATCGCCCAGCAATTCCTCCAGCCGGTCGCGGCGGCGGTGGGCCTTGGGCTGGACGACCTCCAGCACCGCCATGATGTTCTGTTCGACCGTCAGGCCGCGAAAGATCGACATCTCCTGCGGAAGATAGCCGATGCCCATGCGCGCCCGGCGATACATCGGCAGCGCCGTCGCGTCGCGCCCGTCGATCACGACCTGCCCCGCATCGGGCAGGATCAGCCCCGCGATGCAATAGAAACAGGTGGTCTTGCCCGACCCGTTGGGGCCCAGCAGCGCCACGACCTCGCCCCGGTCGAGCGTCAGCGACACATCGCGGATCACCGGCCGGTTGCGATAGGACTTGCGCAGGCCCGCGACGCGCAGGCCGGACCGGACGGCAACGGAATCGCGCATCATTCGGCGCCGGGCTGCAGCACGCTGCGCACCCGGCCCGCGGCCTGGGCGGTGCCGGTGGACAGATTCACCTCGACCCGGTCGCCGGCCAGGATGTTCTGCCCCTGGGCCAGGACCACATCGCCGGTCAGCACGATATTGCCCGAGGCCACGTCATAGACGGCCTCCTTCGCCTCGGCCGCATCGGGGCCGTTGACAAGCGTGACGCCCCCGGTCGCGTGCAGCGACCTGATCCGCTGCGGACCGCCCTCGGCATAGGTGACGGCGACGGTGTCCGCCTTCAGCCGCATCGCGCCCTGCCCGATCACCACATTGCCGCGGAAGGTCGCCAGTCCCGTGGACTGATCGACCGACAGGGAATCGGCGGTCATTTCCACCGGCGCCCTGGGATCCCCCTTGATGCCGCCAAAGGGGACGGTCTGCGCCGCAGCAGAGGCTGCCGCCAGAAGGCCGATCAGGATCAGGGGTCGCAGCATCGAAACCTCGGCGTCAGAGGGTCAGGGGCGGTATACCAGACGCACGCCGCCGTTCAAATCAAGAACCCCGGCGCCCTTGTCCCCGCGCCGCAGTTCCATGCCCCCGGCCTCGACCGTGCCGAAGGGGGCGGTCACGCTGACCGGGGCGGGCGCGGACAGGCGGTCGCGGCCGGGATCGGCGATGAACTGCGGCCCGGTCAGGGTATAGCCGGTCGAGGTCGTCATCCGCACGCCGTCGGACAGCGTGATCCGGCCCGCATCCACCGCGGCCTGCTCGGCCGCAAGCTGGATGGTCAGCCCATCGGGGGCCTGCCAGTCCAGCGTGACGGCGCGCGCGGTCCCGCTGTCGCCCCGGGGCGCGGCATGGGCCGCGCGCAGGCTGACGGTCGCGCCCTGCGGGGTCACGCCGCTGTATTCGGGGGCGGTCATGCCGGGTTCGCGCGCAATCTTTCCCACACCCTCGGCATAGGGGATGGCGCTGCCGGGGTCCGGGCTGCGCCCCAGCAGGAACAGCGTGGACAGGATCGCCAGCGCCGCCAGCGGCAGCAGCACCTGCAGCCAGCGGACGACCTGGGACCGCCGCATCAGACAAGGCCCGCGCGCAGGCAGTCGTGGATATGCAGGATGCCGGCAGGCCGGTTGCCCTCGACCGCGAACAGGCAGGTGATCTTGCGGTCCTGCATCTGCGCCAGCGCCGATTCGGCCAGCGCGTCGGGGGCGATGGTGCGGGGCGCGCGGGTCATCACCTCGGCCGCCGTGCGTTCCAGCAGGCCCGCCATGTGCCGCCGCAGGTCGCCGTCGGTGATGATCCCGGTCAGCCGGCCCTGATCGTCGGTCACGCCGGTCACGCCGAAGCCCATGCGGCTGATCGTCAGCAGCGCGTCGGTCATCGGCGCGTCCTCGGCCACCAGCGGCATCTCGCGGTGCATCAGGTCGCCCACCCGCGCCAGCCGCGCGCCCAGCTTGCCGCCGGGATGAAAGGTGCGGAAATGTTCGGGCGTGAAGCGGCGGTGTTCCATCAGCGCGACCGCCAGCGCATCGCCCAGCGCCAGCGTCATGGTGGTGGATGTGGTGGGCACGATCCCGGTTCCGCAGGCCTCGGGCGCGGATGGCAGCAGCAGTGCCACATCCGCCTGCCGCAGCAGGGTGGACCCCTCGCGTCCCGCGACCCCGATCAGCGGGATGGAGAAACGGCGGGTATGGGCGACGATGTCGGCGATTTCCGGCGTCTCGCCGCTGTTGGACAGCACGATCGCCACATCGCCCCGCGCCACCATGCCCAGATCGCCGTGGCTGGCCTCGGCCGGGTGGACGAACTGCGCGGGCGTGCCGGTGCTGGCCAGCGTCGCCGCGATCTTGCGCCCCACATGGCCGGACTTGCCCATCCCGGACACCACGACGCGGCCGGTCGCATCCAGGATCAGCCGCATGGCCGCGACAAAGGGCTGGCCCAGGCTGGATTCCAGCGCGGCCAGTCCCTGGGCCTCGGTGCGGATCACGAGGCGCGCGGTTTCAAGAAAGGATTCCATCGCGCCGACCTAGTGATGGAAGATGTCGTTTTCATCCCCCCAGCCCAGCAGGTCCAGCCGGGCCCGTGTCGGCAGGAAGTCGAAGCACGCCTGCGCCAGCCCGGTGCGCCCTTCACGCGCAAGCCGCTGTTCCAGCGCGGTCTTCAGCGGATGCAGATGCAGCACGTCGGATGCGGCATATTCCAGTTGCGCGGGCGTCAGTTCCCCGGCCCCCCAGTCGCTGGTCTGCTGCTGCTTGGAAATATCGACCCCGACCATTTCGGCCAGCAGATATTTCAGCCCCTGCCGGTCGGTATAGGTGCGCACCATCTTCGACGCGATCTTGGTGCACCAGACCGGCTGCGTCAGCACGCCGAAGGCGTTGTAAAGCACGGCGATGTCGAAGCGGCCGAAATGGAACAGCTTCAGCACATCCGGGTCGGCAAGCAGGCGTTCCAGATTGGGCGCGCTGTCCTGCCCCCGGTCGATCTGCACCAGATGGGCATCGCCGTCGCCTGCGCTCAGCTGCACCAGGCACAGCCGGTCGCGGCGGGGGTCCAGTCCCATGGTTTCGGTGTCGATGGCGACGATGGTGCCAAGGTCCAGCCCGTCAGGCAGGTCGTTCCGATGCAGGTGGATGGCCATGTCGCGTATCCTTCTGGGCTGCCTCGCGGGTTAGCTGCGGCGGAGGGCGGGGTCAATGCGCGCCCGCCTGCCTTGGGTCCCCTCTTCAGGGCGAGCGGGCTTTCATCCTGCCTCAAATATCCTGGGGGAGTCCGAAGGACGGGGGCAAAGCCCCCTTTTCACGCCCCGATCCACAGCCGCAGCACCGCCGCCACCGTGCCCACCGCCGCGATCCCGGCCAGATACAGCCCTGCGAACCAGACCAGCCTGCGGCCCATCAGTGATACCCCGCGCCCGCCCGCACCTTGCCGCGGAACACCCAATAGGAATAGCCGGTATAGACCAGGATCACGGGCACCAGCAGGATCACGCCCACCAGGAAGAACCTCTGGCTGGTTTCGGGGGCCGCGGTGTCGTAAATGGTGAAGGCGCCGGGCACGATCCAGGGGAACATCGAAATCCCCAGCCCCACGAAGCACAGCGCGAACAGCGCCAGCGTCAGGACAAAGGGCCAGCGGTCGCGTTTGGCCGCCAGTGCCCGCAGCAGCGCCCATGCGACCAGTCCGACAGCAACCGGCACCAGCGCCGCCACCGCCATCGTGGGCCAGGTGAACCACCGCCGCCAATACTCCCCCTGCAGGAACGGCGTGGCCAGGCTGACCGCCACGATCGCCGCCAGCGTGGCAATGGCCAAGGGGCGGGCCAGCGCATAGGCGCGGTCGCGCAGCCGCCCTTCGGTCTTGAGGATCAGCCAGCCCGCGCCCAGCAGGGCATAGCCCGCGCAGACGCTGACCGCGGTGAGGACGGTGAAGGGCGTCAGCCAGTCCCACCAGCCGCCGGCATAGGACCGGCCCTCGACCCGGACGCCTTGCAGGATCGCGCCCAGCGCGATGCCCTGCGCCAAGGCCGCCACCAGCGAGCCCAGCACGAACCCCGCGTCCCACCAGCGGCGGCGGCGGGTGCTGCGGAAACGGAACTCGAAGGCGACACCGCGAAAGACCAGCCCCAGCAGCATCGCGACCACCGGGACGTAAAGCGCAGGCATCAGCACCGCATAGGCCAGCGGGAACCCCGCCAGCACCGCGCCCCCGCCCAGGACCAGCCAGGTCTCGTTGCCATCCC
>CALLYR010000028.1 GCA_937859005.1 uncultured Paracoccus sp.
GACCACCTTCCTCGACTTCCGCGAACGGGCGCCGCTGGCCGCCACGAAGACGATGTATCTGGATCAGGACGGCAACCCGATCCCCGGCGCCAGCACCGACAGCTATCTTGCGGTCGGCGTCCCCGGATCGGTCGCCGGGTTCGAGATGGCGCGCGAGAAATACGGCACCAGGACGCGCCAGGAACTGCTGGCCCCCGCGATCCGGCTGGCCAGCGAGGGTTTCGTGCTGGAACAGGGCGACATCGCCTCGTTCGCCGAAGGCAACGACATGCTGGCAAAAGACCCGGCGGCGGCGAGGATCTTTCTCAAGGACGGCAAGCCCTTCGCGAGGGGCGAGGGGCTGGTGCAGGCCGATCTGGCGAAATCGCTGCGCGAGATTTCCACAGGGGGCGCGGATGCCTTCTACAAGGGGGGGATCGCCGATCTGATCGTCAAGGCCAGCCAGGCCAACGGCGGCATCCTCGCGCGCGAGGATTTCGAGCAATACAAGGTCCGCGAGATGAAGCCGGTGGAATGCAGCTATCGCGGCCATGACATCGTGTCCTCGCCGCCGCCGTCCTCGGGCGGGCTGATCATCTGCGAGATCCTCAACGTGCTGGAAGGCTATCCGATTTCCTATCTCGGTTATGGCTCGGCCGAGACGACGCGGCTGATGGTCGAGGCGATGCGCCATGCCTATGTGGACCGCAACACCGCGCTCGGCGATCCCGATTTCGTGAAGAACCCGGTCGAGAAGCTGACCAGCGATGCCTATGCCGACGAGATCCGCGCCCGCATCGACGCCTATCGCGCCGGCGTCAGCGCCGATCTGAAGGTCGATGTCACGCCCGAATCGACGGAAACCACGCATTATTCGATCATCGACAAGGACGGCAACGCGGTCGCCGTCACCTATACGCTGAACGGCTCGTTCGGCACGGGCAAGGTTGCCGATGGCACCGGCATCCTTCTGAACAACGAGATGGACGACTTCACCGTCAAGCCGGGGGTGCCGAACCTTTACGGGCTGGTGCAGGGCGAAGCCAACGCCATCGAGCCGCGCAAGTCGCCGCTGTCGTCGATGAGCCCGACCATCGTGTCGAAGGACGGCAAGCCCTTCATGGTGATCGGCAGTCCGGGCGGGTCGCGCATCATCACTATCACCCTTCAGGCGATCATGAACGTGATCGACCACGGCATGGACATCCAGGAGGCCATCGACGCGCCGCGCATCCATCACCAGTGGCTGCCCGACCGGGTGTATATGGAGCCGCGGGCGCTGTCGCCCGACACGCTGCGCCTGCTGGTCGGCATGGGATACAATGTCGGCATCGACCCGGACTGGACGATCTGGGGCGAGGCGGCCGGCATCCTCGTCGGCGGCAAGGACCTTCAGGAGATCGAGGCCGGCACCGGCGCGCGTTACCATGGCGCCATCGACAGCCGTGCGGCCGCGGGCGCCGCGATCGGCCATTGAAGTCCGCAGGAAAGCGGACCAGCGCCGGGGCAGCGTCCGGGACGCTTGCCTCCGGCCATGTTCTGCATGACGGTGCTGGCGCCGAGGGCTGTCCCGGCATGGGGATCACGGCGCGGGACGGGGTCCATGGACCTGCCGGCATCCCACCCGATGATGCCGCTGATGTCCTTTTCCGGCTATTCAGCCGGACTCGGGCCGCTATCCAGACAATCAAGCACAGACCATCATTCACGAACCCACCGAAAGGACCATGACATGACCGTTCTGGCCTATGGCGCCACCGCCGCGGATCGTCCGCTGGAACAGATGGCGATCACCCGGCGCGAACCCGGCCCCCACGACGTGCAGATCCGGATCATCTATTGCGGCATCTGCCATTCCGACCTGCATCAGGTGCGCAGCGAATGGGCGGGCACGATCTATCCTTGCGTGCCGGGCCACGAGATCGTCGGCCGCGTGGCCGCGGTCGGGGCCCATGTGACCGCCCACAAGGCCGGCGACCTGGTCGGCGTGGGCTGCATCGTCGACAGCTGCCAGCATT
>CALLYR010000029.1 GCA_937859005.1 uncultured Paracoccus sp.
ATCACCGCCGAGCCGATAACCGCGATCAGCGGCAGCAGCAGCGCGACGGACATGGCCGAGATCACCCAGACAAAACCCCGCGGCGTCAGCGAACGGTGGCGCCAGATCACCAGCCGCCGGCTGCCGTCGCCATTGTCGTGCCAGGCAAAGGGCATGGACCGTCCCGTCTGCGTCAACGACAACGGCCCCGGAACGATCCGGGGCCGCCAGGTCAGATCCGACTGCCCTTAATGGGCGCGGGCGTGGTCCCAGTCCTCGCGCTTGGGCAGTTGCTCGAACGTATGTTCGGGCGGCGGCGAGGGCAGGGTCCATTCCAGCGTGTCGGCATGTTTGTTCCAGTAGTTCGGGACATTCACGCGACGGCCCGCGAAGAGCGTGTAGAACACGATGCCGATGAACAGCAGGAACGAGGCGAAGGAGATATAGGCGCCGATCGACGACACGTTGTTCCAGAAGGAGAATTCGACCGGATAGTCGATATAGCGCCGCGGCATCCCCTGCCGGCCCAGGAAGTGCTGGGGGAAGAAGATCAGGTTCGAGCCTATGAACATCATCCAGAAATGCAGCTGGCCCGCCCATTCGGGATACTGGCGTCCGCTCATCTTGCCGATCCAGAAATAGATTCCGGCAAACAGGGCGAAGGCGGCGCCCAGCGACATCACATAGTGGAAGTGCGCCACGATATAGTAGGTGTCGTGATAGACCCGGTCCAGCGGCGCCTGCGCGATGACGACGCCGGTGACGCCGCCCACGGTGAACAGGAACAGGAAGCCGAAGGCCCAGAGCATCGGCGTCTTGAACTCGATCGAGCCGCCCCACATCGTCGCGATCCACGAGAACACCTTGATGCCGGTCGGCACCGCGATGGTCATGGTGGCCAGCATGAAATAGGCCTGCTGGGTCAGCGACATGCCGGCGGTGTACATGTGGTGCGCCCACACGACAAAGCCCAGCAGCCCGATCGCCGCCATCGCCAGCACCATCGGCAGATAGCCGAAGATCGGCTTTTTCGCGAAGGTCGCGATGACATGGCTGATGATGCCGAAGCCGGGCAGGATGATGATATAGACCTCGGGGTGGCCGAAGAACCACAGGATGTGCTGGTACAGCACCGGGTCGCCGCCGCCCGCCGGGTTGAAGAAGTTGGTGCCGAAGTTGCGGTCCATCAGCAGCATGGTGATGGCGCCGGCCAGCACCGGCAGGGACAGCAGGATCATCCAGGCGGTGATGAACACCGACCAGGCGAACAGCGGCACCTTGAACAGCGTCATGCCCGGCGCGCGCATGTTCAGGAAGGTGGTGATGATGTTGATCGAGCCGAGGATGGACGAGGCGCCCGAGACGTGGACGGCAAAGATCGCCAGATCCATCGAATATCCGCCCTCGGTCGTGGACAGCGGCGGATACAGCACCCAGCCCACGCCCGAGCCGGGCTGGTCGCTGCCGCCCGGTGTCAGCAGCGAGGCGATCCCCAGCGCGACGCCGCAGACATACAGCCAATAGGACAGGTTGTTCAGCCGCGGGAACGCCATGTCGGGCGCGCCGATATGCAGCGGCATGAAATAGTTGCCGAATCCCCCGAACAGTGCGGGAATCATGACGAAGAACATCATCAGGATGCCGTGATAGGTGATCATCACGTTCCACAGATGCCCGTTCGGCGTGCATTCCTGGCTGGCGTCGGCGATGAAGCGCGCACCTTCCAGGCACATGTACTGCACGCCCGGATGCTGCAGTTCCATCCGCATATAGACGGTGAAGCAGACCGAGATCAGGCCGACGAGGCCGGCGGTGAACAGGTAAAGGACACCGATGTCCTTGTGGTTGGTGGACATGAACCAGCGGGTAAAGAACCCGCGCCTGTCATGATGCGCACCCTGGCCATGTACGGCGGCGTCAGCCATGCGTTGCTCTCCTCAGAATCGATGCCGGCCGGGCTGCGGGCCGGCGGACTCGTCTCTGTTCTAGATCACGAATTCCAAGGCGGCAATGCGTCGCAGCGCCCGCGCATGGAAAAGCCCCCGAAGCCGGGCTTCGGGGGCTGGAAGGGCGCCTGCGCGACGATCAGTTGGCGGCGGGGGCCGCAGCGGCGGGGGCGTCCGCCGCAGGCGCGGCAGCCGCAGGCGCCGCAGCCGCGTCGGCCGGGGCTGCGGCGGCGCCGGCGTCGGGCGAATGCTGGGCCAGGAAGGCCACCACATCGGCCTGATGCTTGTTCAGCTTGAAGGTCATCTTGGTCTTCAGCTTGGAATCGCCGGTCTTTTCCTGGGTGTAGCTGTTCGGATCGGTGATGTAGTGCTGCAGATCCTCGGGGGTCCACACCTCGCCCGCCTCACCCAGCTTGATGAGGGCTTCCGAATACTTGAAGCCTTCCTCGGTGCCCGCCTTGCGGCCGACGACGCCATACAGGTTCGGGCCGGTCTTGCCGCCCTTGACGATGTCGGTCCCGTCGGGGGCCTGGATCATGTGGCAGGCCTTGCACTTCTTGAACTCGGATTCGCCCTTGGCGGGATCGCCGTCATCGGCGACGGCCGGCACGGCCAGTGCCAGAACGGCGAGCGTGGCGTAGATGCTGATCTTCATGTTGTTCTTCCTCTGGATCGTCTGGACCTGCGGGAGATTCCTCCCCTTCCGGCGCATGGGATACCACTGCGGCGCAGCGATACAACACAAACCAAAGTGAAACGGTTCACTCAATGGCGAAATGTCGCACGAAGGTGGTTGCCAGGGCCGCATCCAGATCGGCCATCGTCACCGGCAGGCCCAGATCGACAAGACTGGTCACGCCATGCCCGGAAATCCCGCAGGGCACGATGCCGCCGTAATGGCCGAGGTCCGGCTCGACGTTGATGGCGAGGCCGTGAAAGCTGACCCAGCGGCGCAGCTTGATGCCGATGGCGGCGATCTTGTCCTCGCGCATGGTCCCGTCGGGCAGGGGGGGCTTGTCGGGGCGGGCGATCCAGACGCCGACGCGGCCGGGGCGGATCTCGCCGCGCAGACCGAATTCGGCCAGTGTGCCGATCATCCATGATTCGAGCCGCTCGACGAAGGCGCGCACGTCGCGGCCGCGGCGGTTCAGGTCGAGCATGACATAGACGACCCGCTGGCCCGGCCCGTGATAGGTGTACTGCCCGCCCCGCCCGGTCGGGAACACCGGAAAGCGGCCGGGGTCGGTCAGATCGGCCGGCCTGGCCGAGGTGCCGGCAGTGTAAAGCGGCGGATGTTCGACCAGCCAGACAGCCTCGGGCGCGCGGCCTGCCAGGATCGCCGCGACCCGGCCTTCCATCCAGGCGACTGCCTGCGGATGGCCGGTCAGTCCCGGCGTCACGATCCAGTCCGGTCCCCCCGCAGCAGGAGAGAGCAGAACGGAATCGGGGGTGGGCAGGTCGGCGTCGTTCATGGCTCCCGGATGCCGGAGCCTTGGCTTCGCAGCAAGGGGTGATGAGCGGCTTTCATGATTTCGCTGAAAATCATGCGTTTCACTATCCGTCGGCAAGGCGTTATGGAAAGCTGCCCCCTGCAGGAGAGCCGTCATGTCCATCCTTCCCCTGTCGCCCGCCTTCGCCGCGATCCGCGCGGCCGCCGCCGAGCGCATCCTGATCCTCGACGGCGCGATGGGCACGCAGATCCAGCAGCTGCGGCTGGGCGAGGATGATTTCACCGGCCACGGCTGCGCGTGCCATGTCCATGCGAACCGGCCGCAGCAGGGCAACAACGACCTGCTGAACCTGACCCAGCCCGAGGCGATCGAGGCGATTCACCTGCGCTATGCGCTGGCGGGGGCGGATATCGTCGAGACGAATACCTTTTCGTCCACCACCATCGCGCAGGCCGATTACGGCATGGAATCGCGGGTCTTCGACCTGAACCGCGAGGGTGCGCGGCTGGTCCGCCGGGCGCTGGATCGCGCCGCCGCACAGGACGGGCGGCCCCGCTGGGTCGCGGGGGCGCTGGGGCCGACGAACCGCACGGCCTCGATCAGCCCGGACGTGAACGATCCGGGGTTCCGGGCCGTGACCTTCGACCAGTTGCGGGTGGCCTACGGCGAACAGATCCGTGGGCTGATCGAAGGCGGGGCCGACCTGATCCTGATCGAGACGATCTTCGACACGCTGAACGCCAAGGCCGCCATCTTTGCCGCCGAGGAGGTCTTTGCGGAAACCGGCCTGCGCCTGCCGGTGATGATCTCGGGCACCATCACCGACCTTTCGGGACGCACGCTGTCAGGGCAGACGCCGACCGCCTTCTGGCATTCCGTCGCCCATGCCACGCCGCTGACGGTGGGGCTGAACTGCGCGCTGGGGGCCAATGCGATGCGCCCGCATCTGGCGGAACTGTCGGGTGTGGCCGACACGCTGCTTTGCGCCTATCCCAATGCGGGCCTGCCCAACGAAATGGGCGAATACGACGAGACCGCCGCCCAGATGGCCGCCCAGATCGCGGGCTTTGCGGAGGAGGGGCTGCTGAACGTGGTGGGCGGCTGCTGCGGATCGACGCCCGACCATATCGCCGCCATTGCCGATGCCGTGGCGGGCAAGGCCCCCCGCGCGGTCCCCGAAATCCAGCCGCGCCTGCGCCTGTCGGGGCTGGAGCCGTTCGTCAAGACCGACGACATCCCTTTCGTCAACGTGGGCGAACGCACGAACGTCACCGGATCGGCCCGTTTCCGCAAGCTCATCACTGCGGGCGAATACCCGGCGGCGCTGGAGGTCGCGCGCGACCAGGTCGAGAACGGCGCCCAGATCATCGACGTGAACATGGACGAGGGGCTGATCGATTCGGCCGCCGTCATGACGTCCTTCCTGAACCTGATCGCGGCCGAACCCGACATCGCCCGCGTGCCGGTGATGATCGACAGTTCCAAATGGGAGGTGATCGAGGCCGGGCTGAAATGCGTGCAGGGCAAGCCGGTCGTGAACTCGATCAGCCTCAAGGAAGGCGAGGGGCCTTTCCTTGAGCAGGCACGGCTCTGCCGCCGCTATGGCGCGGCCGTGGTGGTCATGGCCTTCGACGAGACGGGACAGGCCGACACCGAAACCCGCAAGGTGGAAATCTGCTCGCGCGCCCATGACCTGCTGGTGGCCGAGGGCTTTCCGCCCCAGGACATCATCTTCGACCCCAACATCTTTGCCGTGGCGACGGGGATCGAGGAACACGACAATTATGGCGTCGATTTCATCGGCGCGACCCGGCGGATCAGGCAGTCGCTGCCGCATGTCCATGTCTCGGGGGGCGTGTCCAACCTGTCCTTCAGCTTCCGCGGCAACGAGCCGGTGCGCGAGGCGATGCACGCCGTGTTCCTGTATCACGCGATTCAGGCGGGCATGGACATGGGGATCGTGAATGCGGGCCAGTTGGCCGTCTATGACCAGATCGACCCCGCCCTGCGCGAGGCTTGCGAGGATGTGGTCCTGAACCGCCGCGAGGATTCGACCGAGCGCCTGCTGGAGCTTGCCGAACGGTTCAAGGGCGGGGCCGGGGCGAAAGCGCGCGAGAAGGATCTGGCCTGGCGCGACTGGCCGGTGGACAAGCGGCTGGAACACGCGCTGGTCAACGGCATCACCGAATACATCACCGACGACACCGAGGAGGCGCGGCTGGCTGCCGCCCGTCCGCTGCATGTCATCGAAGGCCCGCTGATGGCGGGGATGAACGTGGTGGGCGACCTGTTCGGCGCGGGCAAGATGTTTCTGCCGCAAGTGGTCAAGTCCGCCCGCGTGATGAAGCAGGCGGTGGCCCATCTGCTGCCCTTCATGGAGGCGGAAAAGGCCGGGGGCGGTTCAAGTTCCGCAGGCAAGATCCTGATGGCAACGGTGAAGGGCGATGTCCACGACATCGGCAAGAACATCGTGGGTGTCGTTCTGGCCTGCAACAACTATGAGATCATCGATCTGGGCGTGATGGTTCCCGCACAGAAAATCCTGGAGACCGCGCGGGCGGAAAAGGTGGACATGATTGGCCTGTCGGGCCTGATTACCCCCAGTCTGGACGAAATGGTCCATGTCGCATCCGAGATGGAGCGCGAGGGCTTCGACATCCCGCTGCTGATCGGGGGGGCAACGACCAGCCGGGTCCACACGGCGGTCAAGATCAACCCGCGCTATCACCGCGGCCAGACCGTCTATGTCACCGACGCGAGTCGCGCGGTGGGCGTCGTGTCGAACCTGCTGTCCGACGGAAAGGCCAGCTTCGTCAGCGACCTGCGCCGGGAATACGAGGATGTGGCAGAACGTCACCTGCGCGGCCGCACCGGCCGGGATCGCCTGCCGCTGGAGGCCGCGCGCGCCAATGCGGTGGCGATCGACTGGGGGGCCTATGACGCGCCGCGCCCGGCCTTTACCGGCACCCGCGCGCTGCCCGACTGGGATCTGGCAGAGATCGCGCGCTATATCGACTGGACCCCGTTCTTCCAGACATGGGAAATGAAGGGTGTCTATCCGCGCCTGCTGGACGATCCGGTGCAGGGCGAGGCGGCGCGCGCCCTGTTGGCCGATGCGCAGGCGATGCTGAAGCGCATCATCGCGGAACGCTGGCTCACACCCCGCGCGGTCGTGGGCTTCTGGCCCGCGAACCGGGTGGGCGACGACATCCGCCTGTGGACCGGCGAAGATCGGGCTGCGCCGCTGGCAACCTTGCACACCCTGCGTCAGCAGGTGACGAAACGCGACGGACGGCCCAATGTGGCGCTGGCCGATTTCGTCGCACCCGAGGGCCAGCCCGACTGGGTCGGCGGTTTTGTCGTCACGGCCGGGAACGAGATGGCGCGGGTGCAGGCGTTCAAGGACGCGCATGACGATTTCTCGGCGATCCTGTTGCAGGCCCTGTCCGACCGCTTTGCCGAAGCATTGGCCGAACTGGTCCATGAAAAGGTGCGCCGCGAGTTCTGGGGCTATGCCCCCGACGAGGGCTTCACCGCCGAACAGCTTGCCGCCGAAGCCTATCGCGGCATCCGGCCCGCGCCCGGCTATCCGGCCCAGCCCGACCACACGGAAAAGCGCACCCTGTTCGCCCTGCTGGACGCCACCGCCGCGGCGGGGGTGGAACTGACCGATTCGATGGCGATGTGGCCGGGCTCGTCGGTCAGCGGGCTGTATCTGGCGCATCCCGACGCCTATTACTTCGGCGTGGCGAGGGTCGAGGCCGATCAGGTCGCCGATTACGCCGCCCGCAAGGGGATGAGCGTGGCCGAGGCGGAACGCTGGCTCGCGCCCTTGCTCAACTATGTGCCCGGACAGGCGGTGGCGGCCGAATAGACCCCTTTTCAAAGGGCCGGGCGTTGTCTATGTCTCGGCCACCCACGGATGCGGTCGTGGCGGAATTGGTAGACGCGCAGCGTTGAGGTCGCTGTTCCTTAACCGGAGTGAAAGTTCGAGTCTTTTCGACCGCACCAGAGAACAAGGGCGTCCCGCGAGGCGCCCTTTTCGCATGCGGGGCGCCTTTGCGCCCGATGACGATACGCGCCGCCCCTGCCGTGCGAATGTCGCATCGATAAGATGCAATTGACGCAAAATCCCGTTGCAACCTGTTCCCGCTGGCGCATAACCTGCCGCTGCGCACCAACCACAAACGACAAAGACAGGGAGCCGCGCATTGACCACTCCACCCGCCAACGACGGGTTCGTCGTTTTTGACCATGTCCAGAAAAGCTATGACGGTCAGTCGCTTGTCGTAAAAGACCTGAATCTGTCCATCGGCAAGGGCGAATTCCTGACCATGCTGGGGCCGTCCGGGTCGGGCAAGACCACCTGCCTGATGATGCTGGCCGGGTTCGAGACCGCGACGCATGGCGAGATCCGGCTGGATCAGCGCAACATCAACGACGTGCCGCCGCACAAGCGCGGCATCGGCATGGTGTTCCAGAACTATGCGCTGTTTCCGCACATGACGGTGGGCGAGAACCTGGCCTTCCCGTTGGAAGTCCGCGGCATGGCCAGGGCCGAACGCGAACAGCGGGTCATGCGGGCGCTGGACATGGTCCAGATGGGCAGGTTCAAGAGCCGGCGCCCCGCGCAGCTTTCGGGCGGCCAGCAGCAGCGAATCGCACTGGCGCGCGCGCTGGTCTTCGATCCCAAGCTGGTCCTGATGGACGAGCCGCTGGGTGCGCTGGACAAGCAGCTGCGCGAGCATATGCAGTATGAGATCAAGGCGCTGCACAACAATCTTGGCATCACCGTCGTCTATGTGACCCACGACCAGGGCGAGGCGCTGACGATGTCGGACCGCATCGCAGTCTTCAACGACGGCCGCATCCAGCAGCTGGCCCCGCCCTCGATCCTGTATGAAAAGCCCGAAAACAGCTTCGTCGCCGGCTTTATCGGCGAGAACAACAAGCTGCCCGGCGTGATCGAGCAACTCGACGGCCCCAAGGCGCTGGTCCGTCTGGCAACCGGAGAGCTGATCGATGCCACCGCCGTCAATATCCGCGAGAAGGGACAGCAGACGCTGGTGTCGATTCGCCCCGAGCGGATCGAATTCAAGCCCGAACTGATGCCCGAGGGCACCCATACCATCGACGCCGAGGTCCGCGATGTCATCTATATGGGCGACATCCTGCGGGCCCGGATGAGGGTCGCGGGCACCGAGGACTTCGTGATGAAGTTCCGCAATACCTTGGGCCAGACCCGGCTGAGCCCCGGCCAGCATATCCGAATCGGCTGGAATCCCCAGGACGCGCGCGCCCTGGACCCGGTATAAGAAAATTCACAGGGAGGACTGAATGAAAGGCTTTCTGATTTCGACCACGGCGCTGATCGCGCTGTCCGGCGCGGCGGCCGCGCAGGACAAGGTCGTGAACGTCCTGGACTGGGGCGGAGCCTATGGCGAATCGCACGCCGTCGCGTTCAACAAGCCGTTCGAGGACGCGACCGGCGTCAAGATCGTGGTCAGCGATGCCGACAACCCCGCCACGCCCATCAAGGCGATGGTCGAGGCGGGCAACGTCACCGCCGACGTGGCCAGCGTCGAACATGCCGACGCGCTGCGCATGTGCGACGAGGGCCTGCTTGAGGAAATCGACCCCGCCATCCTTGAAAAGGGCAAGAACGGCGAGGAGGCGGCCGAGGATTTCATCGAGGGAACGCTGGGCGAATGCTTTGTGGCGACGGATGTATTCTCGACCATCGTGGCCTATGACGAAAGCAAGTATCCCGACGCCAGGCCCGAAACGCTGGCCGATTTCTTTGACCTGGAAAAGTTTCCCGGCAAGCGCGGGGTGCGCAAGGGCGCCAAGGTCAATCTGGAAATGGCGCTGATGGCCGACGGCGTGCCCGCGGATCAGGTCTATGACGTGCTGGGCACCCCCGAGGGCGTGGACCGCGCCTTCAAGAAGCTGGACACGATCAAGAACCAGATCGTCTGGTGGGATGCGGGCAGCCAGCCCCCGCAGTTGCTGGCCGATGGCGAGGTGGTGATGACCATCGCCTATAACGGCCGCATCTTCAACGCCGCGGTCGAGGAGAACAAGCCCTTCAAGATCGTCTGGGACGGCCAGGTTTACGAATTCGAGGGCTGGGTGATTCCGAAGGGCGCGCCCAATCTGGAAGCCGCCAGACAGTATGTCGCCTGGACCACCGGAGCCGAGCCGCTGGCCCGCGCCGCCGAGCAGATCAGCTATGGCCCGCCGCGCAAGTCCTCGCAGGCGCTGGTCGGCCTGTTCAAGGACGGCAAGACCGAGATGACGCCGAACCTGCCCACCTCGGAGCAGAACATGACCAATGCGTTGATGTCGGACAACGATTTCTGGGTCGATCACGACGGCGAACTGAACGAGCGTTTCAACGCCTGGCTTGCCGGCTGACGACGGCCCGCACCGATTCCATGCGGCGGCGCCGTCCGCCGCATGGTCCTTACGGCAGCCCGCCGCACAAGAAACAGGGCGCCGCATTTCAACAGGGAAGGCTGAAACCATGAAGAAGGCACTGGTATTGACCACCGCCATGAGCGTCCTGTGCACTGCCGCAGGCGCGCAGGATGTCAAGTCGATCAATGTGGAATCCTGGGGTGGGACCTATTCGAAAAGCGAGGTCGAGGCTTATAACAAGCCCTTCGCGGCCAAGACCGGCATCAAGGTCAACATGATCGATTCCGACAACCCCGCCACGCCCCTGAAGGCCCAGATCGAGGCGGGCAATGTCACCAGCGACGTGTTCGATGTCGAGGTCAGCGACGCGATCCGCCTGTGCGACGAGGGCAAGCTGGTCGAGATCGATCCAGCGATCCTTCCCCCGGCGCCCGACGGCACGCCTGCGACCGAGGATTTCCTGCCCGGCACGCTGCTTGACTGCGCGGTCCCCAACATCCTGTGGGGCACGGTCATCGCCTATGACACGACGAAGTTCCCGGACAACCCGCCGACCACGGCCGCCGATTTCTTCGATCTGGAAAAGTATCCCGGCAAGCGCGGGCTGCCCAAATCGGTGAAGCGCACGGTCTATCTGGCGCTGGTCGCGGACGGGGTGGCCCCCGACAAGGTCTTTGACGAACTGCGCACCCCCGAGGGCGTGGACCGCGCCTTTGCCAAGCTGGACACGATCAAGAAGGACGTGGTCTGGTGGGAAGCCGGCGCCCAGCCCGTGCAGCTTCTGGCGGATGGCGAGGTGGTGATGACCACTGTCTATAACGGCCGCATCTTCGATGCCATCGTGGCCGAGAAGAAGCCCTTCGAGGTGATCTGGGACGGGCAGTTCATGGACATGAACATGTTCGTGATTCCCAGGGATGCCCCTCATCCCGAAGCGGCGATGGAATATGTGAAGTTCGCGACCGCGACCGAGCAGCTGGCCGAACAGGCGAAATGGATCAGCTATGGCCCGTCGCGCAAGTCGTCGAACCCGTTGATCGGCAAATACAACGACGGCGTGACCGAGATGGCCCCGCACATGCCCACCCGCGAGGAACACATGAAGACCGCCGTCATGGACGATCCGGAATTCTGGGCCGACCACGATTCCGAACTGTCCGAACGTTTCGCGACCTGGCTGGCGAACTGAGGAGGGGCGGCCGGCGCGGTTCGCTGCGCCGCCGCCCTGCCGGTGCCCCGATGATCCAGCTGCCGATCCTCACCCTCGCGCTGAGCTTGCTGGCCACTGCCGGTCACGGCCAGGACGGCCGGATCAATGTCCTGACCTGGGGCGGCGACTTCACCGAGGCGCAGGCGGCGGCCTTTGCCCGGCCGTTCCAGGAAATGACGGGCATCAGGGTCAATCTGATCGATTCCGACGATCCGCCCGTGCCGGTCAAGGCACAGGCGGAATCGGGCAACGTCACCGCGGATCTGGCCAGCGTCGGCAATGGCGATGCCCTGCGCCTGTGCGACGAGGGTCTGGCCATGCCGATCGACCCGGCGATTCTGGCCCCCGGCGTGGATGGGGCGCCGGCGGCGCAGGATTTCCTGCCGGGTGCCTTGGGCAACTGTTTCGTGGGCACCGACATCTATTCGACCGTGATCGCCTTTGACCGCAGCCGCATCGGCCCGGTCGCGCCCTCCAGCGCCGCCGATTTCTTCGATCTGGCGCGTTTTCCGGGACGGCGGGGCCTGAGCCGCACCCCTGAATTCACGCTGGAACTGGCGCTGCTGGCCGATGGCGTGCCGCCCGCGCAGGTCTATCCCCTGCTGTCCACCGACAGGGGGCTGGAACGCGCATTCGCGAAACTGGACAGCATCCGCGACCGGATCGTCTGGTGGGAGGCAGGGGCCCAGCCCATCCAGTTGCTTGCCGATGGCGAGGTGGCGATGACGCTGGCCTATAACGGGCGCATCTTCAAGGCGGCCACCGACGAGGGCCGCGCGTTCGAAATCCTGTGGGACGGCCAGATGTATGAAATCGAAGGCTGGATCATCCCCAGGGGCGCCCCCCATCCCCAGGATGCGCTGGCGTTCCTGGTGTTCTCGACCTCGCCCGAACGTCTGGCGGACGCGGCCGAACAGCTGCCTTACGGCCCGCCGCGCCGGTCCGCGCAGGCGCTGGTCGGCACCTACAAGGACGGCCGGACCCGGATCGCGCCGCATCTGCCGACCGCGCCCGCGAACATGCGCAACGCATTGCTGGTCGATCCGCAGTTCTGGGCCGACCATGAAACCGAACTGAGGGAACGCTTCGCCGCTTGGCTGGCAAGGTGATAGGATTGGCGGGCCCGCGGCTCGCCGCGACAGGGAGACAACGATGAGAAAGACACTGATCCTGACCACCGCGCTCTGCGCCTTGGCCGCCGGTGCGCAGGCCCAGGACAAGGAAGTGAACGTCGTATCCTGGGGCGGCGCCTATGCCCGCGCCCAGACCGAGGCGTTTTCAAAGCCCTTCGAGGCCAGGACCGGCATCAAGGTCAACATGATCGACGCCGACGACCCGGCCACGCCCCTGAACGCGCAGGTCGCGGCGGGCAATGTCACCGGCGACGTGTTCGACATCGAGGTCGATGACGCGATCCGCCTGTGCGACGAGGGCAAGCTGGTCGAGATCGACCCCGAATCGCTGCCCCCCGCGCCGGACGGCACGCCTGCGAGCGAGGATTTCATCGAAGGCGCGCTGCGCGACTGCGCGGTTGCCAACATCTTCTGGGGCACGGTCATCGCCTATGACACGACCAGGTTCCCCGATGGCGCGCCGACCACGGCCGCCGATTTCTTCGATCTGGAAAAGTATCCCGGCAAGCGTGGCCTGCCCAAGACGCCCAAGCGGACGCTTTATCTGGCGCTGATCGCGGACGGGGTGGCGCCGGACCAGATCTTCGACACGCTGGCGACGCCCGAGGGCGTGGACCGCGCCTTTGCCAAGCTGGACACGATCAAGAACGATGTCGTCTGGTGGGATGCGGGCGCGCAGCCGCCGCAGTTGCTGGCCGATGGCGAGGTGGTGATGACCACCGTCTATAACGGCCGCATCTTCGATGCCATCGTGAGCGAGAAGAAGCCCTTCGAGGTGATCTGGGACGGGCAGTACATGGATCTGGACATGTTCGCGATCCCCAAGGGCGCGCCCCATCCCGAAGCGGCGATGGAATATCTGAAATTCGCCACCGCCACCGAGCAGCTGGCGAAGCAGACGGAATTCATTGCCTATGGCCCGGCGCGGAAATCCTCGGCCGCGCTGATCGGCAAGTATCAGGACGGCGTGACCGAGATGGCCCCGCATATGCCCACCAGCGAGGAGCATATGAAGACAGCCGTCATGGACGACGCCGAATTCTGGGCCGACCATGACGCCGAACTGAACGAACGCTTCAATGCTTGGCTGGCCTCCAGCTGACCGATGCGGCCGCCGCCCGTACCGGCGGCGGCCCCTTTGCCCCGGAAGGACCGACATGGCCACTGCGCTTGACCCTCATGCCGCCATCGTGACCGGCGCCACCGGCGCCGTCCCGACGCTGACCACCGCCGACGGCCGGCCGCTGGCCCGCGCGCTGGTGCGCAGCTCGCGCCGCGCCCGCCGCCGGGCATTCCTGCTGGTGCTGCCGCTGTTGCTGTTCGTCATCGTGACCTTCGTGATCCCGATCGGGCAGATGCTGCACCGCTCGATGTACAACGACGGCTTTTCGGCCAATATGCCGCAACTGTCGCAGTGGTTTGCGGACAATCCCGGCGCCGACCCGGACGATGCCGCCTGGGCCGCGCTGGCCGCGGATCTGACGACGGCGGCCGGCAACAAGACCATTGGCGTCGTCGGCACCCGCATCAACTATGACATGCCGGGCACCCGATCGCTGTTCACCTCGACCGGCCGCAAGGCGCGCAACGGCTTCGAGCCGCCCTATCGCGAAAGCCTGATCGAGGCGGATGCGAAATGGGGGGACCCGGTGCTGTGGCGCGTGATGCGCAACGCCTCGGATGCCTATACGAGCAACTTCTATCTGGCCGCGCTGGACCGCACCCGCGACGAGAATGGAAACATCGTCCGCACTGCCGAGCAGCAGCAGGTCTATGTGATGCTGTTCAAGCGCACGCTGGTCCTGTCGCTGATCATCACCGCCACGACCTTCCTGCTGGGCTTTCCGATCGCGCATCTGCTGGCGACGCTGCCGATGCGGAAATCGAACCTGCTGATGATCCTGGTGCTGCTGCCGTTCTGGACATCGCTTCTGGTGCGCACGACCGCCTGGATGGTGCTGTTGCAGCAGCAGGGGGTGGTCAACGACCTGCTGGTGTGGCTGGGGGTGATCGGCAACAATCAGCGGTTGCAGATGATCTATAACCAGGCTGGCACGATCATCGCAATGACGCATATCCTGCTGCCCTTCATGATCCTGCCGCTGTATTCGGTGATGCGGACGATCAATCCCAGCTATGTCCGCGCGGCCCGCAGCCTGGGCGCGACAAGCTGGACCGCGTTCCGCCGGGTCTATTTCCCGCAGACGCTGCCGGGGCTGGGGGCAGGGGCGCTGCTCGTGTTCATCCTGGCGGTGGGTTATTACATCACGCCCGCGCTGGTCGGCGGCTCGTCGGGGCAACTGATCTCGAACATGATCGCCATGCATATGACCGAGACGCTGAACTGGTCGATGGCGGCGGCGCTGGCAGCGCTGCTTCTGGGCGGCGTGCTGGTGCTTTACTGGGTCTACGACCGGCTGGTCGGGATCGACAACCTGAAACTGGGGTGATCGGAATGGCGCTTCCCACCTATGCCTCGCCGCTGGAACGGGTCTGGCACTGGACCTATATCGCGATCTGCGTGGCGATCTTTGTCTTTCTGATCGCGCCCATCATCGTGGTGATCCCGCTTTCCTTCAACGCCGAGCCGTATTTCACCTTCACCGACAGGATGCTGTCCTTCGATCCCGAAGGCTATTCGATGCGGTGGTATGACAGCCTGCTGACCTTCGGCATGGTGCGGGGCGACGCGGCCCGCGACGCAAGCTGGTGGTCGGACGCATGGCACAACGCCAAATGGATCAGCGCGGCCAAGAACTCGATCATCATCGGGGTGTTCTCGACCATCATCGCGACGGTGCTGGGGACGCTGGCGGCGCTGGGGCTGGCGCGGAAGGAAATGCCCTTCCGCCGCATCATCATGGCGGTGCTGATCTCGCCCATGATCGTGCCGATCATCATCACGGCGACGGGGATGTTCTTCTTCTATTCGTCCGCCTGCGTAGATCAGGGTTCAATGCTGGGCAAGCTGCTGTCGCCGCTGCTGTCCAACTCGGGCTGCATGGCGAACACCTATCTGGGGGTGATCCTCGCGCATGCGACGCTGGGGATTCCCTTCGTCATCATCACGGTGACGGCAACGCTGATCGGGTTCGACCAGTCGCTGAACCGGGCGGCGGCGTCCCTGGGGGCCAATCCGCGCACGACCTTCTTCAGGGTCACCATGCCGCTGATCCTGCCGGGCGTGATCTCGGGGGCGCTGTTCGCCTTTGTCACCTCGTTCGACGAGGTGGTGGCGGTGCTGTTCATCGCCGGTCCCGACCAGCAGACGATCCCGCGGCAGATGTGGAACGGCATCCGCGAGCAGATCTCGCCCGCGATCCTGGCGGTCGCCACCTT
>CALLYR010000030.1 GCA_937859005.1 uncultured Paracoccus sp.
GGGTTGATATAGACGTGGAAATGCCGGCCCGTGGGCAGGTGGTTCACCAGTTCGACCGCGCCGATTTCGACGATGCGGTCGCCCGTATCGGGATCGAAGCCCGTGGTTTCGGTGTCCAGAACGATTTCGCGCAGGCTTTCACTCATGACGGCGTCCTTCCAGGATGGCGGCGCAGATCGCCTCGACCGCTTGCCGGGCAGTTTCGGGCGTGTCGGTCGGGATGATCCAGGTGGCGCGGGCGCGTTTGTCGGCGTCCGGCATCTGGCGGGACAGGATCATGTCCAGCGCCTCGGCCGTCATGCCGGGGCGGGCCAGGACGCGGGCGCGCTGGACCGCCGCCGGGGCGGACACCACCGCAGTGCCGTCCATCGCCGCATCGGCGCCGGTTTCAAACAGCAGGGGGATGTCCAGCACCACGATGGGCGCCGCACGGTGGGCCTCGATGAAGGCGGCGCGGTCGGCCGCGACCAGCGGATGGACGATTCCTTCCAGCGTCGCAAGCTGCTCGGGATTGTCCAGCAGCGTCTGTTTCAGGCGCGTGCGGTCCACATGAGGGCCATCGGGCCCCTGGGCGATGGCTTGGGGAAAGGCCGCGCCGACCAGACCCACTGCAAAACCGCCCGGCGCATACAGGCGATGGACCGCGGCATCCGCATCCCACACCGGATGGCCCAGTTGCGTGAAGATGGCGGCGGTGGCGGTCTTGCCCATGCCGATACCGCCGGTCAGGCCCAGACGGAAGCTCATGCCAGCACCGCCCGGCGCAGGCCGTCGTCAATCTCGGGGCGGACCCCGAACCAGCGTTCGAACCCCGGCGCTGCCTGGTGCAGCAGCATCCCCAGCCCGTCCACGGTCCGGCAGCCCCGCGCCCGCGCCGCCAGCAGGAAGGGCGTGTCGAGCGGCGCATAGACAAGATCCGTCACCAGCGCATCGGGCGACAGCGCGTCCAGGGAAAGGGACAATGCGGGCTTGCCCTGCATCCCCATCGAGGTCGCATTGACCACCGTGGCCGCACCCTCCAGCATGCCGTCCACCTTTGCCCAGTCATGGACGACGACGCGGGCGCCGAATTCGGACCTGATCTGTTCGGCCCGCAGGCGGGTGCGGTTGGCGAGGCGCAGCTGAGGCACGCCGCATTCCAGAAGCGAGGCCACGACCGCCCGCGCCGCGCCCCCCGCCCCGATCACGGCTGCCGCCCCGGCCGCGGGGTCCCAGTCCGGGGCATGCTGGCGCAGATTGGCGATGAAGCCATAGCCGTCGGTATTGTCGGCATGGATGCGCCCGTCGGGACGAAAGATCAGCGTATTGGCCGCCCCGATCAGCGCCGCCCGGTCGGTGACGGAATCGGCCAACGCCAGGGCTGCCTCCTTGTGCGGGATGGTGACATTGGCGCCCACGAAGCCCGCCTTGGGCAGGCAGTGCAGGACCTGCCCCAGATCCCCCGGCGCCACCGGCAGCGGCACATAATGTCCCGCCAGCCCATAGCGGCGCAGCCAGTGCCCGTGCAGGCGGGGGGACCGGGAATGCGTGACGGGCCAGCCGATCACCCCGGCCAGGGGAATCCGGTCGTCTGGCGGAGTGGCAGGGAGATCGGTCATGGGCTTACCCGGATGGAACAGGAACCACTCGATCCTAGCCCGCGGCGGCAGGGGACGAAACCCCGGCCCGAGGAATCCACGGCCTGTGGAAAACTCGGTTGAAAAACCTGCGCCGCACCTTGGGACTCCGAGGGGAACAATGCCCCCCTGGCACAGCGATGTGGAAAATTATCCAGAACATTCAAGGAACCGCGGCCATTCATCCACAGGTTCACAACCCTTCCCCGTCTCTTCGACAGCCTGTGGACAACCGCTGTTGGCCACCGCTTGGGACAAGGATTTATCAACAGGGAATCGCCTTGAAAGATATGGGATTCGCCGGTTTGTCCCGACCGTTTTCCCCTGATTGCCAACATGGGCGGAAAACGGGGATGAATGACGGCGAAGCGGTGCAATCCGCATGTGCACAGGCCCATCTGCCACATCTTCCCTTTCTTATCTGTTCCATAGAATAAGAGGCGTGAGACGGAGTGCGCGATGACCGACCTGCTGGCGACGTGGTATCCTTGGATCAGGGCGTTCCACGTCATGGCCGTGATTTCCTGGATGGCGGGGCTGTTCTATCTGCCCAGGCTGTTCGTCTATCATGCCGAACGCGGCCGGGCGGGGGCGGAGCCGGCCGAAAGCTTCGTCATCATGGAACACAAGCTTCTGCGGCTGATCATGAACCCGGCGATGATGGCCACCTGGGTGGCGGGTCTGGCGCTGGTCTTCACCCCCGGTATCGTGGACTGGTCGATGGTGTGGCCCTGGACCAAGGCGGCGGCGGTGCTGGCGATGACCTGGTTTCATCACGCGCTGGTCTGGGAATGGCGGGCGCTGCGCGATGGCGGGGGCAGGACGGGGCGCAGCTATCGGCTGATGAACGAGATCCCGACGCTGCTGATGATGGTGATCGTCGCCTCGGTGATCGTGAAGTTCTGAGGGCGGCGTTGACTCGCGCGGGCCGATGACCTACTTGCCCCGGTGCACGCCGTCCGGCGGGCATTCTTCCGACATTCGAATCGCCGTCCCGCCCCTGATGGCGCGGTTCGGGCGCAAGGTGATCCGATGAGCGACGAGCGTCTCAACCTGTCTGATCTGAAGGCCAAGAGCCCCGCCGACCTGCTGTCCATGGCCGAGGAGTGGGAAATCGAGAACGCCTCGACCATGCGCAAGGGCGAGATGATGTTCCAGCTGCTGAAGGAACACGCCGAGGAAGGCGTGGAGATTGGCGGCGACGGCGTGCTGGAGGTCGTGCAGGATGGATTCGGATTCCTCCGTTCGACCGAGGCGAACTATCTGCCCGGTCCCGACGACATCTATGTCAGCCCCGACATGATCCGGCAGCACAGCCTGCGCACCGGCGACACGGTCGAAGGCGTGATCCGCGCGCCGGGCGAGAACGAGCGTTACTTCGCGCTGACCAAGGTCGAGAAGATCAATTTCCAATCGCCCGAAAAGGCGCGGCACAAGGTGGCCTTCGACAACCTGACGCCGCTTTACCCCGATGAGCGGCTGAAGCTGGAGATCGACGACCCGACCGCCAAGGACCGGTCTGCGCGCATCATCGACCTGGTCGCGCCCATCGGCAAGGGCCAGCGTTCGCTGATCGTGGCCCCGCCGCGCACGGGCAAGACGGTGCTGTTGCAGAATATTGCCAGCTCGATCGAGAAGAACCACCCCGAGTGCTATCTGATCGTCCTGCTGATCGACGAACGCCCCGAGGAAGTGACCGACATGCAGCGGTCAGTAAAGGGCGAGGTCGTCAGTTCGACGTTTGACGAACCCGCCTCGCGCCACGTCGCGGTCAGCGAGATGGTGATCGAAAAGGCCAAGCGTCTGGTCGAGCACAAGCGCGACGTGGTCATCCTGCTCGATTCGATCACCCGCCTGGGCCGGGCATTCAATACCGTGGTGCCGTCCTCGGGCAAGGTGCTGACCGGGGGCGTGGACGCGAATGCGCTGCAGCGGCCCAAGCGGTTCTTCGGCGCCGCGCGCAACATCGAGGAAGGCGGGTCGCTGACCATCATCGCGACGGCGCTGATCGATACCGGATCGCGCATGGACGAGGTGATCTTCGAGGAATTCAAGGGCACCGGCAACAGCGAGATCGTTCTGGATCGCAAGGTCGCCGACAAGCGCGTCTTCCCGGCCATGGACATCCTGAAGTCGGGGACGCGGAAGGAAGAGTTGCTGGTCGATCAGAAGGACCTGCAGAAGACCTATCTGCTGCGGCGCATCCTGAATCCGATGGGCACGACCGACGCCATCGAGTTCCTGATTTCCAAGCTGAAGCAGACCAAGAGCAACGCCGATTTCTTTGAATCGATGAACGCCTGAGGATGGGATGCCGACCATCTTTGCCGAGGCGACCCCGCCAGGGCGCGGCGGCGTATCCGTCGTCCGCCTGAGCGGACCGGACGCGCGTGCCATTGGCGAAGCCCTGGCCGGACCCCTGCCCGAGCCGCGCCGGGCCGAGTTGCGCCAACTGCGCGACGGTGGCGATCTGATTGATCAGGCACTGGTCATTCGTTTCGGCGAAGGATCAAGCTTTACCGGCGAAGCGGTGGTCGAGTTCCAGTTGCATGGGGCGCCGGTCGTGGTGCGCCGGTTGGAACGGGCGCTGCTGGTCCGAGGCGCGCGCCGGGCCGAAGCCGGCGAATTCACGCGCCGAGGTTTTCTGAACGGACGCATCGCGCTGAGTGAGGCCGAAGGTCTGGCCGATCTGTTGTCGGCGGAAACCGAGGCGCAGCGGCGGCAGGCGATGAGGGTTGCCTCGGGCGATCTGGCCCGTTGGGGCGAGAGCCTGCGAAGCCAGTTGATCCGTGCAGGCGCCTTGATCGAGGCATCGCTGGATTTCGCCGACGAGGACGTACCCGAGGAGGTGCCGGCCGAGGTCTTCTCGATTCTGGTGCAGGTCCGGGAGGAGATGGCGGCGATGCTGCGGGGCTATCCTGCTGCCGAACGGCTACGCCGTGGCTTCGAGGTGGCGATTGTGGGGCCGCCGAATGCGGGAAAGTCCTCACTGCTCAACCGGATTGCACAGCGGGATGTCGCGCTGGTCAGTGACATTGCGGGGACCACTCGCGACGTGATCGAACTGCACACCGATCTGGGCGGTCTGGCAGTGACATTCCTGGACACCGCTGGGCTGCGTGAGGCCCAGGACAGCGTGGAACGGATGGGCGTCGAACGCGCACGTGCCCGCGCGGAAGCCGCCGATCTGCGGCTGCATCTGTCCAGTGACGGCAGCGTGGACGAGACAGTCTGGCGCGCGGGCGACTTGACGGTTCGAAGCAAGAGCGATCTGCGACCGGGGGATGTATCCGCGGTAACCGGTGAGGGGATCACCGGATTGCTGAAGCGGGTGCAGGAGATCCTGCAATCGCGCGTGGAAGGCTCGGGTCTTTTGGCCCGGCAGCGTCAGGCCGAAGCCGTTGAACGCGCCATCCACGCCCTGAATGTCTTTCCCGATTTCCCGCCCGAGATTCTGGCCGAGGCGATCCGGCAGGCGGCACAGGGATTGGCCGAACTGGTTGGCCGAATCGGTGCCGATGACTATCTGGATGAGGTCTTTTCGAGTTTCTGCATCGGCAAGTAGGATGCTTCACGTGAAACAATTCGATGTCGTCGTGATTGG
The DNA here is from genome assembly GCA_937859005.1 of uncultured Paracoccus sp. Classification (GTDB taxonomy): domain Bacteria; phylum Pseudomonadota; class Alphaproteobacteria; order Rhodobacterales; family Rhodobacteraceae; genus Paracoccus. Next base: position 5,221 of record CALLYR010000030.1, read on the forward strand.
CGCCGGGCATGCGGGTCTGGAAGCCGCCTGTGCTGCCGCCCGCATGGGCGTGTCTGCGGCGTTGGTCACATTGCGCGCTGACGATGCCGGCGCCATGTCTTGCAACCCCGCGATCGGAGGATTGGGCAAAGGTCATCTGGTCCGCGAAATCGATGCGCTGGACGGAGTCATGGGGCGACTTGCGGATGCGGCCGGTATCCAGTTCCGTCTTTTGAACCGCCGCAAGGGTCCGGCCGTTCAGGGTCCCCGCGCGCAGGCAGACCGCGGCCTTTATCGGCAGGCAGCGGCGGCGGAGATCGCGATCACCTCGGGACTGTCCCTGATCATTGACGAAGTTGAGTCACTCTTGAGGGACGGCAGCCGCATCCGCGGCATTCGTCTGGCGGATGGAACGGAACTGATTGCGTCTTGCGTGATCGTTACCACCGGCACTTTCCTGAACGGCGTTATCCATATCGGTGATGTATCGCGTCCCGCAGGCCGCTGGGGCGCGGAACAGTCCAGTGGTCTTGCCGGCGCGCTGCTGGATCTGCAGTTGCCGCTGGGGCGGCTCAAGACCGGAACTCCGCCGCGTCTCGCACGTGCCAGCATCGACTGGGACAGCCTGGAACAGCAGCCGGGCGACGAGAAGCCCGTCATGATGTCGTTCCTGAATGCTGCCCCGGTGGCGCCTCAGGTCGCCTGTGCCATCACCCATACCAATGCGCGTACACATGACATTATCCGGGATAATCTGGCTCGGTCCGCCATGTACGGTGGCCGGATCGGCGGGGTGGGGCCACGTTATTGTCCGTCGATCGAAGACAAGATCGTCCGCTTTGCCGACAAGGACTCGCATCAGGTCTTTCTGGAACCGGAAGGTCATGACAACGAACTGGTTTATCCGAACGGCATTTCGACCTCGCTTCCGGCCGATGTGCAACTGGCTTATGTTCGCAGCATGCGGGGGTTGGAACAGGGGGAAATCGTCCAGCCCGGCTATGCGGTCGAATACGACTATATCGACCCTCGCGCCCTGCAGCCTACTTTGGAAACCCGCTGTATTGCGGGCCTCTATCTTGCCGGGCAGATCAACGGCACGACAGGCTATGAGGAAGCTGCGGCCCAAGGGCTGGTCGCTGGCCTGAACGCCGCGCGCCGCGTGCTGCAGACCGATCCTGTAATCTTCAGCCGCACCGACAGCTATATCGGCGTGATGATCGATGATCTGGTGACGCGGGGCGTCAGCGAGCCTTATCGCATGTTCACCTCGCGCGCCGAATTCCGGCTGTCACTGCGTATCGACAACGCCGACCGACGGCTGACCCCCTTGGGTATCGAACTGGGCTGCGTCGGCCGGGAACGTGCCCGGCAATTCGCCGACAAGTTGAATCGCTTCACCCGCCTCCGGCTGGCGACTCAAACTGCGACCTTCACGCCCACCGAATTGGCGCGACAGGGTATGGCGGTGCGGCAGGATGGTCAGACGCGCAGTCTTTTTGCGCTGATGGGCTCCGGACTGGACATCCAGCCGCTCCTGAAGATCCTGCCCGCCGAGATGCGCGCAGACAGGGATAGCCTTGAACTGGTGTGCAACGATGCGATGTACGACCAGTTCACCACCCGGCAGGCGCGCGACGCAGAAGAGCTACGCCGACAGGAACGGCTGGCGATCCCCGCCGAACTTTGCTTTGACGGCATTCCAGGTTTGTCCGCTGAACTGCAGGTCAAGCTCTCGGCGCAGCGACCCCGCAGCATTGCCGAAGCCGCTCGCATCGAAGGCATGACCCCCGCCGCGCTGACGCTGTTGATTGCACAGCTGCGACGTCATGCGGTGAATGCAGCATGACTGCTTCACGTGAAGCAGAGCAGTTGACCGCCTATGCCGAGTTGATCCGCAAATGGAATCCAGCCATCAACCTTGTCTCGCCGAACAGTCTGGCTGAACTGGAAACCCGCCATATAGCCGACAGCCGGCAACTGGCCTGTATCGCGTCGGGCGCGCAGGGAAGCTGGCTCGATATCGGCAGTGGCGGAGGACTGCCGGGTATCGTCGTGGCGATCCAGCGGCCGGACCTGTCAGTCACGCTGCTGGATTCGGATGCCCGCAAGATTGCGTTCCTGCGTACGGCCATCCGCACGCTTGCATTGGGAAACTGCCGCGCAATATCGGGCCGGATCGAAAGCTCGGCCCCGGCGCACGCCCAAAATCTCAGCGCGCGTGCGCTTGCTCCTCTGGACCGGCTCATGCCATACGTCCAGCGGCATCTGGCAAAGGACGGGACGGCCTGGTTGATGAAGGGACGCAACTGGCAGCAGGAAATCGCTTCGGCGCAGCACGGATGGGACTTTCATGTCACGGCCCATTCCAGTCTCACCGATCCCGAAGCCGCCATACTCGAAATTCGGGAACTGGAGCGCCATGATTGACCGGCTGATCATCGCCGTGGCCAACCAGAAGGGTGGCGTCGGCAAGACGACCACGGCCATCAACCTCGGAGCGGCCTTGGCCGATCAGGGCCAGCCCGTAACGGTCATCGATCTGGACCCGCAGGGTAATGCCTCGACCGGGCTGGGCATCGATCCCGCCGACCGGTCGCCGAACAGCTATGACCTGCTGATCGGCGATGCGACGTTGGCCGGGGCGTCGCGTCCGACGTCGATCCCGCGGCTGTCCATCGTTCCGGCCACCGCCGATCTGTCCTCGGCCGAACTCGACATCGCTGGCCGCCCCCGTCGCACCCATCTGCTCTCAGATCAGTTGCGCGCAGCAGCACAGGGCGTGGTGCTGATCGACTGCCCGCCCGCTCTGGGCCTTCTCACCATCAATGCGATGGTGGCGGCGGAAAGCATCGTGGTTCCGTTGCAAGCGGAATTCTATGCGCTGGAAGGGCTGTCGCAGCTGATGCTGACCATTCGCCAGGTCCGCCAGACCGCCAATCCGGCTCTGCGCATCGAAGGCGTGTTACTGACCATGTCCGACAACCGCAACAACCTGTCGGCTCAGGTCGAGGCGGATGCCCGCAGCACGTTGGGCGACCTGGTCTTTCAGACCGTCATTCCCCGCAACGTACGGGTGTCGGAATCACCCTCGCATGCGCTTCCCGTGACCAGCTACGATCCGGCTTCAAAGGGCAGCATCGCCTATCGCAATCTTGCCGCCGAACTGTTGGCCCGCCACAGCAAGGAGAGGGTGCATGGCTGAGCTGAAACCCCGCAAGGGCGGTCTGGGCCGCGGACTTTCGGCCTTGATGGCGGATGTCGATCTCGGCCCCGGCCTGCCTGCAGGCACGTCTGCGGACGGCGTGCAGCGGCTGCCGATCGAGCAACTGATTCCCAACCCCGATCAGCCCCGCCGCGCCTTCGAACCCGAGGCTCTGGCCGAACTCGCCTCCTCGCTGCGCTCGCGCGGCGTGTTGCAGCCGCTGATCGTGCGCCCGCACCCGACCGATGCCGGGCTTTACCAGATCGTCGCGGGTGAACGGCGCTGGCGTGCCGCGCAGATCGCCCAACTGCATGAGGTTCCGGTCCTCGTCCGGGAACTGGATGATACCGAGGTTCTGGAAGTCGCCCTGATCGAAAACATCCAGCGCGCCAACCTGAACCCGATCGAGGAGGCCGCCTCGTTCCGCCAGCTGATGGACCGCTTCGGCCATACGCAGGAAAAGCTGGCCGAGGCCATGGACAAGAGCCGCAGCCATATCTCGAATCTGTTGCGCCTGCTGAACCTGCCCGATCAGGTGCAGATCTGGGTCCGCGAAGGCAAGCTGACCGCCGGCCATGGGCGCGCACTGGTCACGACCCCCGACCCCGTGACGCTGGCCCGGCGCGTGATGGAACGCAGTCTGTCCGTGCGCGAGACCGAGGAACTGGCCCGCAAGGCCAACGAACGTCCCATCGCGCCGCGGCCGCGCGTGCGCCAGGACAAGGACGCCGATACGCGGGCGCTGGAAAGCGATCTTTCCTCCAATCTGCGGATGCCGGTCCGGATCGATCATGCGGGCGTCGATGGCGGCCGGATGACGATCACCTACCGCGATCTCGATCAGCTCGACCGGCTGTGCCAGTTGCTGGGCGGGATGGCCTGATCCGATTCAGGCCAGTTCGCGCAGGATGGCGTTCAGCACCGGCCGTCCCGTCGCTGTCGCCCACAGCCGGGTGCCATTGCTATTCACCAGCCCCAGTTCGCCCAGCCGCGTTATTGCCTGATCATCGACCGGTCGCCCGGCAAGGCGGGCATATCGATCCAGATCCATGCCTTCAGCCAGCCGCATCGACATCAGCAGATATTCCGTCGCCTGCTCATCCAGCGGCACAGTGGCGCGGGGCAACTCGCCAGCGCCGCGGCCCACCGCCTCCAGCCAGGCGCCCGGCTGGCGGGGGGCTTCGGTCGCAAACCGCACGCCACCCAAGGTCAGCCGCCCATGCGCGCCGGGACCGATCCCAGCCCAGTCACCCTGTCTCCAATAGACCAGATTGTGCCGGCTTTCCGCGCCGGATCGGGCGTGGTTGGAAATCTCATAAGCGGGCAGGCCTGCAGCGGCGCAGATTGCCTGTGTCTCCAGATACATGTCGGCTGCCAGATCGTCGGCGGGCAACCCTTTCAGCCCGCCCGCGGCGTGGCGCGCCCCGAAGGCCGTGCCTTCCTCGATTGTCAACTGATACAGCGACAGGTGATCCACGGCCATTGCCAGCGCCTCGCGCAGTTCCGCGGCCCAGGCGTCGCGGCTCTGATGCTGGCGGGCATAGATCAGGTCAAAGCTGACCCGCTCGAAAGACGAGCGCGCCACCTCATAGGCGGCGCGCCCCTCGGCCGCCGTATGCAGCCGGCCCAGCCGGCGCAGGTCATCATCGTTCAGCGCCTGCATGCCCATCGACAGCCGGTTCACCCCGGCATCCGCATAGCCACGGAAGCGGCCCCGCTCGACGCTGCCGGGGTTCGCCTCCAGCGTGATCTCGATGTCATTGGCAAAGGCCCAGGCGGCGCGGGCGGCATCGATCACCCCCGCCACCACCTCGGGTTCCATCAGCGACGGCGTGCCGCCGCCAAAGAAGATGCTGCCCAGCACACGGCCGGACGTCTCGGCCCCGGCCCGCGCGATCTCACGGCAATAGGCGTCCAGCCACGCCCGCTGGTCGATCGCAGCCACGACATGGCTGTTGAAATCGCAATAAGGACATTTCGAGGCGCAGAACGGCCAGTGGACATACAGTCCGAACCCGCCCGCGCGCCAGTCGGCGTCCAGATCGGCCTGTGCCGCTCCTGGTTGGCGCAACTCAGTCAAACAGGGCCTGCAACTGCCGGAACGCCGCCGCACGGTGGCTGATGCGGTTCTTTTCCTCGGCCGTCATCTCGGCATAGGTGCGCGTGTCCCCGTCAGGCACGAAGATCGGGTCATAGCCATGCCCCAGCGCCCCGCGCGGCGGCCAGACCAGCCGTCCCGGCGCCACCCCTTCGAAAACCGCCTCCTCCCCATCCGGCCATATCAACAGCAGGGTGGCGCGGAACTGCGCCCTGCGCGGCTCGGGCACCCCGCGCGCCTCCAGTTCGCGCCATGTGCGCGCCATCGCCTGCATGAAATCGCGTCCCTGCGGCGTCTCGGCCCAGTCGGCGGTATGGACGCCGGGCGCGCCCTCCAGCCCGTCCACGGTGATGCCGCTGTCATCGGCCAGCACCGGCAGGCCGGTGGCCTCCATCGCGGCCCGGGCCTTGATGCGGGCATTGCCGACAAAGGTCTCCTCGGTTTCCGCGGGTTCGGCCAGGTTTATCTCGGCGGCACCCACCACCTCGATCCCGTGGGGCGCGAACAGGGCGCGCATCTCCTCCAGCTTGCCGGCGTTGTGGGTCGCGACCAGCAGCCGCCCTGCGGTCAGCTTGCGCATGCCAAGGCCGCCTTTTGCGCCGCCACCAGCCCCGCGATGCCCGTTTCGGCCAGATCCAGCAATTGCCCCATCTCGCTGCGCGAAAACGCGGCACCCTCGGCCGACATCTGCACCTCGACCAGCCGGCCCGCGCCGGTCAGGACGAAGTTGCCGTCCGTGCCTGCCGCGCTGTCCTCGGCATAATCCAGGTCCAGCACCGGCTGGCCGGCATAGATGCCGCAGCTGACGGCGGCGACATGATCCATGATCGGATCGCCGGTCACCAGCCGCGCGGCGATCAGCTTGTTGACCGCCAGCCGCAGCGCGACCCAGCCGCCGGTGATCGCAGCGCAGCGCGTGCCCCCATCGGCCTGGATCACGTCGCAGTCGATCACGATCTGCCGCTCGCCCAGGGCCTGCCGGTCCACTCCTGCGCGCAACGCCCGCCCGATCAGGCGCTGGATCTCCTGCGTCCGCCCCGATTGCCGCCCGGCGGCCGCCTCGCGCCGGCTGCGGGTGTGGGTGGCGCGCGGCAGCATCCCGTATTCCGCCGTGACCCAGCCCTGGCCCGTGCCCTTCAGGAAGGGCGGCGCCTTTTCCTCGATGCTGGCGCTGCACAGGACATGGGTGCCGCCCATGCGGATCAGGCAGGAGCCTTCGGCATGGGTCATCACCCCGGTTTCGATTGAAATCGCGCGCAGTTCGCCTAACTTCCGGCCCGAGGGTCGCATGCGTGGTCCTTTCCGCTGGACGCGCGGCGGCTGCCGCGCGTGTCGCGGTCAGTTACAGGGCCACCAGCCCTCACCGCAACCCTGGCCCTGCCGCAAGGAGCCTGCGCCGCCAAGATGATTCGCCCATGAATGTTCCCAACATCCTGTCCGACCTGAACGAACGCTCGCGCGAGGTCTTCCGGCGGATCGTCGAATCCTATCTGGACACCGGCGAGCCGGTCGGCTCGCGCACGCTGACCCGCGGCATGTCGGTGTCGGCTGCGACGATCCGCAACGTGATGCACGACCTGGAATATCTGGGCCTGCTGGAAAGCCCGCATGTCTCGGCGGGACGCTTCCCGACGCAACTGGGCCTGCGGCTGTTCGTGGACAGCCTGATGGAGGTCGATCCCGTCGCCCCCGAGGATCGCGCCCGCATCGAGGAGATCGTGGGCCGCGACAGCCCCGACACCGGCGCGCTGCTGGACCGGGTCAGCACGGCGCTGTCGGCGCTGACCCGCGGGGCGTCGCTGGTCCTGATGCCGAAACAGGAAGCGCCGCTGAAGCATATCGAATTCGTCAGCCTCGCCCCCGGCCGGGCGCTGGTGATTCTGGTTTTCGCCGACGGGCGCGTGGAAAACCGCGTCTTCACCCCGCCGCCGGGCCAGACGCCCAGTTCGATGCGCGAGGCCGGGAATTTCCTGTCCGCCCAGGCCGAGGGGCGGACCCTGGCCGAACTGCGCGCCGCCACCGTCGCCCATATCACCGACGGGCGGCGGCAGCTGGACAGCCTGGCGGCCGATATGGTCGCGACCGGGCTCGCGTCCTGGGATACGGATGCTGCCGATCCGCGGCTGATCGTGCGCGGCCGCGCCAATCTGCTGGCGCATCAGGCTGCCGATCTGGACCGCATCCGCAGCCTGTTCGACGATCTGGAACGCAAGCGCGACATCGCCCGTTTCCTTGAACTGGCCGAACAGGGAGAGGGGGTGCGCATCTTCATCGGCTCGGAGAACGAGCTTTTCTCACTTTCGGGTTCCTCTCTGGTCGTATCGCCCTATATGAACGCTGACCGCAGGATCGTGGGCGCGGTGGGCGTGATCGGGCCGACCCGGCTGAATTACGGCCGCATCGTCCCGATCGTGGACTATACCGCGCAACTGGTCGGACGGGTTCTGTCCGACCGGAAAGGATAAGACGATGAACGACACGCAGACCCCCGCCGACCTGTCCGAGCTGCCGCCTGCGGACGACCCGCTGGCCGATCTGCAGGACGATACCGATTCGGCAGCCGAACTGGCCGCCCTTGCGGCCGAACGCGACGATTACCGCGACCGTTTCATGCGCGCCCTGGCGGATGCTGAAAACGCCCGCAAGCGTGCCGAAAAGGACCGGCGCGAGGCCGAGAATTATGGCGGCTCCAAGCTCGCGCGCGACATGCTGCCGGTCTATGACGCGCTCAACCGCGCGCTTGAGGTTGCGGGCGACGAACAGCGTGCGAATGCCGCGGCCCTGATCGAAGGGGTCGAACTGACCTTGCGCGAACTGGAACACGTCTTTGCCCGCCACGGCATCCGAATCCTCGCCCCCGAGGTGGGCGACCGTTTCGATCCGCAGACGCAGGAGGCGATGTTCGAGGCCCCGGTCCCCGGCACCACGGCGGGCGAGATCATTCAGGTGATGGTGCACGGCTTCATGCTGCACGACCGGCTGCTGCGGGCGGCGCAGGTCGGGGTGTCGTCCAATCCCGGCGCCTGACGGAACCGGGGCGGAAACCGCTGCCTTCCCACCTTCATCCGACTTGCAAGACCGGCGGAATGGGCATCAGCCTTGCGCTGTCGGTCTATCGGAGGAAGGGCCATGGCAGATACCACAGGCGTAAAGATCCACCCCGCCGTCGATGACGGCATCAAATCCGCCGCTCCCGGCTTTGCGGGGGGCGAACTTCACTGCCACTGCGCGACCGATCCGGTCCGCGTGCAGATCACGTCCCAGACCGCGCACAACCACGTCTGCGGCTGCACCAAATGCTGGAAACCCGACGGTGCGATCTTCAGCATGGTCGCCGTCGTGCCCCGCGATGCGGTGCAGGTGACGGCCAATGCCGACAAGCTGGAGATCGTGAACAAGGATGCGCCGATCCAGCGCCATGCCTGCAAGGGCTGCGGGGTGCATCTCTATGGCCGCATCGAGAACACCGAACATCCGTTCTATGGGCTCGATTTCGTCCATACCGAACTTTCGGACGAAGACGGCTGGGCGGCCCCGGAATTCGCGGCCTTCGTGTCGTCGGTCATCGAATCGGGGGTCAGCCCCGACCGGATGCCCGCGATCCGGGCACGCCTGCGGGAACTGGGGCTGGAACCCTATGACGCGCTGTCGCCGCCGCTGATGGACGCGATCGCGACCCATATCGCCAGGAAATCCGGCAAGCTGGCCGCCTGACACCCTGAAGGCGGCGGAAAGAGAGGCCGGTCCACGCCGGCCTTTCAGCCATGACCACCAGCCGCCCTCGGCTGCCAGAACAGGAGAAGAATGATGAGAACCCGTGCCGCCGTCGCCCTGGAAGCCGGCAAGCCGCTGGAAATCATGGAGGTCAATCTCGAAGGCCCCAAGGCCGGCGAGGTCATGGTGGAAATCAAGGCCACCGGTATCTGCCATACCGACGAATTCACCCGGTCGGGCGACGACCCGGAAGGGCTGTTCCCCGCGATCCTGGGGCACGAAGGCGCGGGCGTGGTGGTCGAGGTCGGCCCCGGCGTCACCTCGGTCAAGCCGGGCGACCATGTCATCCCGCTCTATACACCCGAATGCCGCCAGTGCCCGTCCTGCCTGTCGCAGAAGACGAATCTGTGCACTGCGATCCGCGCCACCCAGGGGCAGGGGCTGATGCCGGACGGGACCACCCGTTTCTCGATGCTGGATGGCACGCCGATCCATCACTACATGGGCTGCTCGACCTTCTCGAACTATACGGTGCTGCCTGAAATCGCGGTCGCCAAGGTGCGCCCGGACGCGCCCTTCGACAAGATCTGCTATATCGGCTGCGGCGTGACCACCGGCATCGGCGCGGTCATCAACACCGCCAAGGTGGAAATCGGCGCCAAGGCGGTCGTGTTCGGCTTGGGCGGCATCGGTCTGAACGTGATCCAGGGCCTGCGGCTGGCGGGCGCGGACATGATCATCGGCGTCGATCTGAACAACGACAAGAAGCAGATGGCCGAACGTTTCGGCATGACCCATTTCGTCAACCCCAAGGAAATCGAAGGCTCGATCGTCCAGGAAATCGTCAACATGACGAAGACGCCCTTCGACCAGATCGGCGGCGCCGACTACAGCTTCGACGCGACCGGCAGCACCAGGGTCATGCGCGACGCCCTGGAATGCACCCACCGCGGCTGGGGCCAGTCCATCATCATCGGCGTGGCGGCAGCGGGGGCCGAAATCTCGACCCGTCCGTTCCAGTTGGTGACCGGGCGCGTCTGGAAAGGCACCGCCTTCGGCGGCGCGCGCGGGCGCACCGACGTGCCGCAGATCGTGGACTGGTACATGGACGGCAAGATCGAGATCGACCCGATGATCACCCACACGATGCCGCTCGACGACATCAACAAGGGCTTCGACCTGATGCATTCGGGTGAATCCATCCGGTCGGTCGTCATTTACTGATCCTTGAGTGATGCTTAGGTAAGGATGCGGCGGGGCTGGTCCCC
>CALLYR010000031.1 GCA_937859005.1 uncultured Paracoccus sp.
CGGTGAAGCGCCGCCGGACCTTCGCGATCATCGCGCACCCGGACGCCGGCAAGACCACGCTGACCGAAAAGTTCCTGCTGTTCGGCGGCGCGATCCAGATGGCGGGGCAGGTCCGCGCCAAGGGCGAGGCGCGGCGGACCCGGTCCGACTTCATGAAGATGGAACAGGACCGCGGGATTTCCGTGTCCGCATCCGCCATGTCCTTCGACTTCGGGCAGTATCGCTTCAATCTGGTGGACACGCCCGGCCACTCGGATTTTTCCGAGGACACCTATCGCACGCTGACCGCCGTGGACGCGGCGATCATGGTGATCGACGGGGCCAAGGGCGTCGAAAGCCAGACCCGCAAGCTGTTCGAGGTCTGCCGGATGCGCGACCTGCCGATCCTGACCTTCTGCAACAAGATGGACCGCGAAAGCCGCGACACCTTCGAGATCATCGACGAGATCCAGGAAAACCTGGCCATCGATGTGGCCCCGGCCAGCTGGCCCATCGGGTCGGGCCGCGACTTCATCGGCACCTATGACCTGCTGCACGACCGGCTGGAGCTGATGGACCGCGCCGACCGCAACCGGGTGGCGGAATCCATCCGCATCAGCGGGCTGGACGATCCGAAGCTGGCCGAGCACGTCCCCGAAGGCCAGTTGGCCAAGCTGCGCGAGGAGGTCGAGATGGCGCGCGAACTGCTGCCCGCCTTCGACCGCAAGTCGTTTCTGGAAGGGCACATGACCCCGATCTGGTTCGGGTCCGCGATCAACAGCTTCGGCGTCAAGGAACTGATGCAGGGCATCGGCGAATTCGGCCCCCAGCCCCAGCCGCAGACTGCCGCCGAACGCCAGATCGCGCCCGAGGAGGAGGCCGTCACCGGCTTTGTCTTCAAGGTGCAGGCCAACATGGACCCCAAGCACCGCGACCGCGTGGCCTTCGTCCGCCTCGCCTCGGGGCATTTCGAGCGGGGGATGAAGCTCACGCATGTCCGGTCGAAAAAGCCGATGGCGGTGTCGAACCCGGTGCTGTTCCTGGCCGCCGACCGGGAACTGGCCGAGGAAGCCTGGGCCGGCGACATCATCGGCATCCCCAACCACGGGCAATTGCGGATCGGCGACGCGCTGACCGAGGGCGAGGCGCTGCGCTTCACCGGCATCCCCAGTTTCGCGCCGGAACTGCTGCAGACGGTGCGCGCGGGCGACCCGATGAAGGCCAAGCATCTGGAAAAGGCGCTGATGCAGTTTGCGGAAGAGGGCGCGGCCAAGGTCTTCAAGCCGATGATCGGATCGGGCTTCATCGTGGGCGTCGTGGGCCCGTTGCAATTCGAGGTGCTGGCCAGCCGCATCGAGCAGGAATACGGCCTGCCCGTGCGCTTCGAACCCTCGCAGTTCACCTCGGCCCGCTGGCTGTCGGGGGCGAAGGAGGCAGTCGAGAAGTTCGCGCAGGGCAACAAGCAGCACATGGCGACGGACAATGACGGCGATCTGGTCTATCTGACCCGGCTGCAGTGGGACATCGACCGGGTGCAGCGCGATCATCCCGAGCTGAAGCTGACGGCGACGAAGGAGATGATGGTGTGAGGTAAGCATATGTTCAGGGGAAATTGCACATACGCCAGAATTTCTAGATGATGTTCGGGCGGCAAACATACGAAAAATTCATTCCGAGGAATGAGCGCGAGGCCTTGGAGGAGGCTCTCGGGATGGAATCAGGATATGTTCTCGATTTCAGTGACAGAACGTTTAACGAATTCTTCTTCGAAACGGTTGGCCTAGATTCTGAAGGGAACCCTCACCTATTCAATGGGCGCGGAACGTCTAAAGCCAAGCGTCTTCGGTCCTTTATTGAACGCGGGAAACCGAGCATCGTGGCAAAGGTCCTGCGCGAACTTTGGGAGTATCGCGACGCTAACAGCTATCGTGATAACAAGCGTGATGATCGGCTCCGGAGCGCATTCTTTTCGATAGTTGCGAGATTTGAAGGACGCGAAGACGCTATCGACGCCTCTGCTATCGAAGCATTTGAGCCGAATGAAACATTGGAGGAGCTAGTCGCCTCAATCCGACGCGACCTTGATGCTAAGAAGCCGCATGTAGCCCTCGACAGACTCCACACCTACTGTATGAAGCGGTTCGCTTCCTTGATTCAGAGGCATGGAGGCGCTGCATGTGGAAAGGAGGAACCCCTGCACTCCCGCGTCGGCAAGTATGTAAAAATATTACGAGAGCAACGGAATCTTACGCCGTTGTCCGAGCGCATCATAAAAAGTGCTATCAGCAACTTCGAGGCGATGAACCCGATCAGAAATGATCAGTCGTTTGCGCATGACAACCCTGATCTACTAGAGATGGAGGAAGCGCGCTTCATCTTTGACAGCGTGACCGCCTTCCTTCGCTATACGAAGGCCATCGACAGCCGGTTATTTGAAGATTAATTCAACTTAGTTTGTCTGTCATTGTCAAGGAAAGACATGGGTGATCATCCGCATGCCATGATTGCTCTGTCCTGCGTCTAAGCAGAGTGCAAGCGACGTGCCGTGACTTCACGCCGCTTGCAGCACGGTCTCACCCCACCGTCAGATCCATCGTCACCTCGGCGTTCAGCACCTTGCTGACCGGGCAGCCCGTCTTTGCCGCCTCGGCCGCCTGCCGGATCGCCGCCTCGTCGCCCTGACCCGACACGCGGGTCGTCAGATGCGCCTTGGTGATCGCAAAGCCGTCGCCCTGCTTCTCGATGGTGATCGCGGAGGAGCTTTCGATCCGCGCGTCCGTCACGCCCGCCTTTTCCAGCTGCCCCGACAGCGCCATGCTGAAGCAGGCGGCGTGGGCGGCGCCGATCAGTTCCTCGGGGTTGGTGCCTTTCGCATCCTCGAACCGGGTGTTGAAGCCATAGGGCTGACCGGACAGCGCGCCGGATTCGGTCGAGACCTCGCCCTTGCCGTCCCGGATGCCGCCTTGCCATTTCGCCGAGCCTGTCTTGGTGGGCATGTCTTTCCTCCTGTCATGGGCCTTGGGTTCGACGCCCAACGCGCCGCCCGTTGCTCTGGTTCAAGCCGCAGGCTAGCGAAGGGCGCGAGCGGGGACAAACCATGCCGATTCACGAACTTGCCGCGCTGGGGGCGGCGCTGTGCTGGGCGGTCACGGGGACCATCGTGTCCGGGCCGCTGCGGCTGATGGGGGCGCAGCGGTTCAACCGGCTGCGCGGCTGGATGGTGGTCGCGGCGCTGGCGCTGATCGTGCTGGCAGGCGGGCGCTGGGCGGGGTTCCAGCACGCCTGGGTGCTGGCGCTGGCGGCTTCGGGCATCGTGGGCATCATGCTGGGCGATACCTTCAACTATGCCGCAGTGGATCGGCTGGGACCACGGCGCGCGGGTGCGGTTTTCGCGCTGAACGCCCCGATGGCGGCGCTGCTGGGATGGGCGGCCCTGGACGAGACGCTGGTCCCGCAGGCGGCCCTGGGCATCGCGGTGACGGTTGCGGGCGTCGCCATCGCCGTGCTGGGGCGGCGGCCCGTGCGGCTGCATCGGCTGGAACAGACGACCGGCGCGCTGTGGGTGGGCGTCGGCGCGGGGCTGCTGGCGGCGCTGGGACAGGCGGCGGGATCGCTGATCGCGCGGCCGGTGATGGCGGCGGGGGCGGACCCCTATGCTGCCTCGCTGATCCGGGTGGCGGTGTCCGCCCTTGCGCTGACCGCGATGATGGGTCTACGGTCGGAACCCCCGGTGGGCCGCATCCCGCCCGCGGCCTGGGCGCTGACCGCCGCCACCGCGGCCATCGGGCTGCTCTTGGGGATGACGCTGCTTCTGTTCGCGCTGCAGGGGGGCAAGGTCGGGATCGTGTCCACCCTGTCGGCGACCTCGCCCGTGCTGATCCTGCCGCTGCTGTGGTTGCGGACCGGACAGCCGCCGACCGGGGCTAGCTGGGCGGGCGCGGCTGTGGCTGTTGCGGGGCTGGCGCTGATCTTCCTGCGCTGACGCGAGGGTTGCGCCGTCGCTGTTTGCGGCCCCTGGCTGGATACGGTCCGCCGGATTTCCGGGCGCCCGGCCGCGCGGGACGTTCGGGTAGGACAGATCCCTCAGCCTTGTCCCCCCGTCAGCCGCCGCCATTCCGCAATCGCGAACCTGTCCGTCATGCCCGCGACGTAATCCAGCACCACGCGTGCGCAAGCGGTGCGGTCGGGAGCGGATGTTGCCTCGGCCTGCCAGTCGGGGGGCAGCCGGGCGGGGTCGTCCAGGAACATCGGGAAGATCGTGTTCAGCATGGCGGTGACGCGCTGGCGTTCCTCGACCACGCTGGGGGCGCGGTACATGCGGGTGAACAGGAAGCCCTTGATCGCCTTGAGGTTCTGGTAAAGCGGCTTGGAAAACCGGATCACCGGGCCGTCCATCGCGCGGATGTCGTCCGCCGATTGCGGGCGCAGCGCGGTCAGGCGCCCTTGGGCCACGGCGATCACGTCCTCGACCATGACGCCGAAGACCCGGCGCAGCGCCTCGTGCCGCCGCCGCATCGGGGCGAGGCCAGGATGCAGGCGGTCCACCTGGGCAAAGGCGGGGCCGATCACCGGCAACTCCATCAGGTCGGCTTCCGTGAACAGGCCCGACCGCAGCCCGTCGTGCAGGTCGTGGTGGTTATAGGCGATATCGTCGGCGACCGCGGCCACCTGCGCCTCGGCGCTGGCATGGGTGGACAGTTCCAGATCCCAGTCGGCATTCACCTGCGCCAGCGCCCACGGCCAGGGACGCGCGACCGGGCCGTTGTGCTTGGCGATGCCCTCCAGTGTCTCCCACGTCAGGTTCAGCCCGTCGAAGCCGGCATAGTGGCGTTCCAGTCGCGTCACGATCCGCAGCGCCTGCGCGTTGTGGTCGAAGCCGCCGTAAGGGGCCATCAGGGCTGCCAGCGCATCCTCTCCGGTATGGCCGAAGGGGGGGTGGCCCAGGTCGTGAGCCAGCGCCACCGCCTCGGCCAGGTCGGTGTTCAGGTCCAGCGCGCCCGCCAGCGTGCGCGCGACCTGCGCCACCTCGATCGTGTGGGTCAGGCGGGTGCGGTAATAGTCGCCCTTGTAGTCGTCGCCCTCGTGCTCGACGAAAACCTGCGTCTTGTGCTTCAGCCGGCGGAAGGCGCTGGAATGGATGATCCGGTCGCGGTCGCGCTGCCACGGGCTGCGGAAGGTGGACAGTTCCTCGGGGTAAAGGCGGCCGCGGCTGTCGGCTGGATGGCAGGCATGGGGGGCGGTCATGGGCCGTTCCTTGCGGGGATGCGCGGTCCAGCCTATATTCGCGGTCACGCCACCGGAACGGGAACGCCCCATGAACCTGCCCCCCAAGGTCACGCCCCGCGCCTTTGCGCGGCTGGCCGAGATCAACGCAAGCGGCGAGCCGCGCCCGCTGCGCGTGGCGGTGTCGGGCGGCGGCTGTTCGGGATTCCAGTACGACATCCGGCTGGACGACCTCGCCCCCGACGATCTGGTGCTGGAGGGCGAGGGCCAGCGCGTGCTGATCGACCCGGTGTCGCTGCCCTTTCTGGCGGGTTCGGTGATCGACTGGTCGGACGAACTGATCGGGGCGCGCTTCGTGATCGACAATCCCAACGCCAGCTCGTCCTGCGGCTGCGGCACCTCGTTTTCGATCTGACCGATGTTTCTTGAAATCCTGCTGATCCTGGCCCTGACCCTCGTCAACGGGCTGCTGTCGATGTCCGAACTGGCGGTGATCTCCTCGCGCCCCGCGCGGCTGGCCAGCATGGCTGAAAAGCGCGAAGGGGGCGCGCAGGCGGCGTTGGACCTGCTGGACGAGCCGGGCAAGTTCCTGTCGGCGGTCCAGATCGGGATCACGCTGGTCGGCGTGCTGACCGGCGCGGTGTCGGGGGCGACGCTGGGCGCGCGCGCGGGTGCGGCGCTGGCCGCGGCGGGGGTGCCTTACGGTCTGGCACAGACGCTGGGCGTGTTCCTGGTCGTCGCCGCCATCACCGCGCTGTCGGTCATCATGGGCGAACTGGTGCCGAAACAGATCGCCATGTCGAACCCCGAAAGCATCGCGGCGCGCGTGGCCCCCTCGATGCGGATGCTGGGGCGCATCGGGACGCCGCTGGTCTGGCTGCTGGACGCTGCCAGCCGGCTGGTGCTGCGTCTGCTGCGCATCGACGACGGCTCCGACCGGTCGATCACGGATGAGGAGGTCCGCCTGACCATCGCCGAGGCGACGCAGGCGGGCGTCCTGATGGAGGGGGAACGCGGCATGATCGCAGGCGTCATGCGGGTGGCCGACCGGTCGGCCGCCGCGATGATGACGCCGCGCCGCGACGTGGACATGATCGACCTGAACGACCCGCCCGAAACCGTGCTGCAGAAGGCGCGCGAGGCACGCTTTTCCCGCATGCCCGTCACCCAGGGCAGCGCCGACGAAATTCTGGGCGTGGTCGCCCTGCGCGACCTGATCGGGGTGGACAATCCCGATCTGCGGAGCCTGATCCGCGAGGCGCCGACCGTGCTGGACGCGGCCGATGCGCTGTCGGTGATCGAGGTGCTGCGCAAGACGCCCTCGCGCATGGTGCTGGTCTATGACGAATACGGCCATTTCCAGGGGATCATCACCGCGATGGACCTGCTGGAGGCGATCACCGGCGATTTCATCGACCCCAACGGGGACGAACCCGACATCGTGCGCCGCGCCGACGGGTCGTGGCTGGTCGCGGGCAGCGAAAGCGCCGACGAATTCGCGGGCGAGACGGGCTTTCCCGTGCCCGACGGCGATTTCAATACCGTCGCCGGCATGGTGCTGACGATCATCAACCGGATTCCGCGCACCGGCGACGTGTTTCATCACGAAGGATGGTGCGTCGAGATCGCCGACATGGACGCCATGCGCATCGACCGGCTGATCGTCAGTCCGCCCGCGCCGGAATGATGGCTTCTTGCCACGGCAGGGGGGCCTGCTAGGGTCGCGGCCATGAAAATCGCCAGCTTCAACGTCAACGGCATCAAGGCGCGGCTGCACCAGCTTCTGGCCTGGCTTCCCGACGCGCAGCCCGATGTCGTCGTGCTGCAGGAAATCAAGTCCGTGGACGAGGCCTTCCCGGCCGAGCCGATCGAGGATCTGGGCTGGAGCGTCCACACCCATGGCCAGAAAAGCTGGAACGGCGTCGCCGTCCTGTCGCGCCTGGCCGTCGAGGACATCCGCCGCAGCCTGCCGGGCGGCGAAACGGACGAACAGGCCCGCTGGATCGAGGCGGTAGTGATGGGCGAGCATCGCGCCGTCACCGTGGCCGGGCTTTACCTGCCAAACGGCAATCCCGCGCCGGGGCCGAAATACGATTACAAGCTGGCGTGGATGGAACGGATGCGGCTGCGCGCCGCCGACCTGCTGCGGACGGAACAGCCGGTCGTCATGCTGGGCGATTACAACGTCATTCCCGAAGCCCGCGATGCGGCGCGGCCCGAAAACTGGACCGGCGATGCGCTGTATCTGCCCGAAAGCCGGGCGGCCTTCCGGCGCATCCTGCATCAGGGCTGGACCGACGCGATCCGGGTGCGGGACCTGCAGGCCACGCGCGGGCCGTTCACCTTCTGGGATTACCAGCGCCGGGGCTGGGACCGCGACGACGGCATCCGCATCGACCATCTGCTGCTGTCCCCGCAGGCGGCCGACCTGATGCGCGACGCAGGCATCGACCGCGATCAGCGCGCCACCGAAAAGCCCAGCGACCACGTTCCCGTCTGGGTTGATCTGGCCGCCTGATATTCTTGGCGCTTGCAGCGCCGCGCAGGCCGGGCTTAGGGTCCGGCACCATGGATACGCCCCCTGACCCGTCACCCATCGTCGAGATCATCCCCGCCGCCGGCATCGCGACCGAGCGTCACGGCTGGCGGGCGAAATGCCTGCAAAGGCTGATCCGCATGGACCTGCCGGTGCCGCGCAGCCTTGCCATCTCGACCGAGGCGGTGCGGGGGATCGCGGCGGGGCGGATGCTGGCGCCCGAGGATCTGGGCAGGCTGATCGGTCCCGCCGGCCGTCTGGTCGGCGTCCGGCCCTCGGCGCTGAACCCGGAATGGGGCGGGCCGGGCACGGTGCTGAATGTCGGATTGAACGACGAATCTCACCGGCGCCTGGCCGAACGGCTGGGGGACGAGGCGGCGGATGCGCTTTATCGCGGCTTCATCCAGTCCTATGCGATCCATGTCGCGCGGCTGGACCCTGACATGTTCAGCGAACCCGACGCCACGGTCAGGGACGCGCTGCGCGCCTATCGCGACGAGACCGACGAGCCGTTTCCCCAGGACCCC
>CALLYR010000032.1 GCA_937859005.1 uncultured Paracoccus sp.
CGTGACCGCCGCAGAGGTCGCCTTCGCCCTAGACGGCACCGGTGCGGCGAGGGCGGCGGTGGCCGAGGCGAGATCGCGGACGGCGCAGCCTGACCTCACGGCTCGCCTCGATCTGGTCGAGGGCCTCATCGCCGCAGGCGAGCGCCGGTATGGGGACGCGCAGCGGCTGCTTCGGGCGGCAGCTTCGCGGCTCGATCCCGACCGCAGGGCGGTGGCCGGGAACGCGGGCTATTTCTCGCACGCGCTTGCCGATCCGGCGCATGCCGAGGTCCCCCCGGCCGCGTCCGGCACGCCCTCGGGTGCGCTGGCCCGCGCCTATGCGCTGGCGGTCCTGCTGGACGTTCCTGCCGCCATCGCCGCACTCGCAGCGGCCGAGGCGCGCTTTTCGGGCCATGCCGGGCTGCCGGCGGCCCGGGCGCAGCTTGCCATGCTGATGGACGACCGCGCGCAGGCGCAGGCGGCGATCGCGCAGGCGCTTTCCATCGACCCCGACGATCCGAACGCGCTGGAAGCGCGGGCAGTCTATCTCACGCCTTTCGAGGGGCGCAACGACGAGGCGCTGGCTGATCTGGGGCGTGCCATCGCCAGTGCTCCCGCCATGCCGTCGCTGTGGAACCAGACCGGACTGGTGCAGGCCACGCGGGGCGCGACCCGCGAGGCCGAGGCGGCGCTGCGGCGCGCCATTGACCTGCAGCCGATGGACCCGGGGGCTTACGCCAACCTGGCCTTTCTCTATCTCGAACAGGACCGTCCCGACGAGGCCAGGCCGCTGATCGACCGCGCGCTGGCGCTGGACCCGGCTTTCGACGTGGCGCTGTTCGCGCGGGGGCGCTGGAACCTGCAACACGGCGATGTCGCCGCCGCGCGGGACGATCTGCTGGCGGGCACGACCGCCAACCCCGCCTATTCGCAAGGGCTGCTGCTGTTGGCTGCCGCCTATATCGCCGCCGGCGAGCGCGCGCCGGCCGAGCAGGCGCTGGAGAATGCCGACCGGCTGGACCCGAACGATCCCGTGACCGCGCAGGCGGCGGCGTCCCTTGCCATCGACGAATACGAGGCCGACCGCGCCATCGCGGCCGCACAGTCCGCCATGCGCCGCGCCCGCGAACGCGGCGGGGACTTCGCCAGCGCCAGGGCAAACCGGACCGAGGGCTCGCTGCTGAACCAGGCCTTCCGGCTGCAGGGACTGGACGCCGGGGGCCGTGCAGCTTCTGCGCACCGATCCCCTGCCGACGCTGCTGGATGCGGGTGCGGTCGCGGGTCTGTCCACCATGCCGCTGGACCGCGACGGGACGGCGCGCCGCCTGCCCGAACAGGCCGACACGCTGGCGCGCGTCCTGCTGGCGCGGCAGGGGTCTGCCGAGCCGGCAACGCCGCCCGGAACCCTGTTGCAGTTCTATGGCCCGGCGCGCAGCATACCGACGGTATCCTATTATCAGGCGCTCGATCCCGCGACGTTCCTTCCACCGGGTCTCTTCGCCGGACGCGACGTGATCGTCGGCCTCAGCCTTCAGGCGGCACCGACAGCCGATCAGGGCGGCTCCGACGCCTTCACGACGCCCGCGACGGTGCGTTCCGGCGATCTGGTGGCAGGGGTGGAGATCCACGCCACCGTGGCCGCGAACCTCATCGCCGGGGACTGGGTCCGGGCTGCCCCCGCCCTTGCCCGCATGGCCGCGATCTGCGCCGCGGCGGCGCTGGCGGCAGTGCTGTTGTGGCGCGGAGGCCGGACGCGGCTGGTCTGGTCGCTGGCCCTCGGTTTCATGGCCCTGCGCCGCTTTCCGCCTGGCTGGCGCTGCGCCCGGGGCGCCTCTGCCTGCCGCCGCTGGCGCCGATGGCTGCCTTCGCCGTCACCACGGCAGGCCAGACACTGCGCGACTTTGCCGCCGAGCGGCGGCTGCGCGCCGGGCTGACCCGCGCCTTTTCGCATTACCTCGCACCGGCCCTTGTCGAGCGCCTCGCCGCTGATCCGGGCGCGCTGCGGCTGGGCGGCGAAAGCCGCGAGATCACCGTCCTGTTCTGCGACATCCGCGGCTTTACCACGCTGGCCGAGCGCCTGCGTGCCGAACCCGAGCGGCTGACCGCGATCCTTCACCGGCTGATGGAGCCGCTGTCGCAAGCCGTCCTCGATGAGAACGGGACGATCGACAAATACATCGGCGACTGCCTGATGGCCTTCTGGAACGCGCCGCTCGACGTTCCCGACCACGCCGCACGCGCACTCGCCGCGGGGCGCCGCATGATCGCCGCCGTTGCCGCGCTCAACGAGGAATTCGCGCGCGAGGGCATGGCCCCGCTGGCAATCGGGATCGGCATCAACACCGGCACCTGCATCGTCGGCAACATGGGGTCCGGCGCGCGTTTCGACTATTCCGCGATCGACGATGCGGTGAATCTGGCCTCGCGGCTGGAAGGGATGACAAAGGAACTGGGCGTCCCCTTGATCGCCGGAGAGGCGACCGCGGCGGCCCTCGGGCCCGGCGCCGGGTTGCCAATGCTGGGCGAGGCAAACATCCGGGGCCGCACGGCCGCGACGCGGATCTTCACGCTGGCCTAGAGCCTGCGAAAACAGGGCGCGACCGCCACTAACCGGATCTTCGTTGCCAATCTTTCCGCAGGAAGCGCCGCGGCGGCGATCATGGGCGAAATGCTCTGTTACAGGAGGCCGGGCTTGCCTGATGAAACGCAACGGCCCTACCCTGCCCGCACAAGCCGGCGCGGCCGTTCCGCCGCTTCAAGACCTCGCGCGAGACCATCCAGCTGGGGCCGGCAGGGCCAGACCGCCTAGACGAGATTGCATTTGCCTGACAGCACGCGTCCAAGTGATCACGGGCTGCCAAGTTCGCCACGACGCCGTCCTCGGCCACGGTGTTCGCCCGCGATCAACATATTCAGTCCGGATTCAGGAAGGGGGAATTCGTCATCGCGGCCGGGCAACAAACCCGGACGCAGCTGCCATGCCTTGGGATGGTGATACGGCCGCCGTATCGCCATCCCTGTTGTGATCGACGCGGCCCGGCCATGCGACAACGGCCGCTCTGGTCCGTGGCCTCACGCTCGCCCACGCATGCCGTCAAAGCTGCAATACAACGACCGCAATCTTCGCTCGCGACGCTGAGCCGGGAACTGGGGATCAACCCGAAGACTGTGGCGAAGTAGCGCAAGCGGGCGACGGTCGAGGACCTGAAGACGGGACCGAAGGAACCGCGCTCGACGGCCCTGTCTGAGGCGGAGGAGGCGATGATCGTCGCATTCCGACGCCATACGCTCCTGCCGCTGGACGATTGCCTCTATGCTCTGCTGGCTTCGATTCCGCATCTGACACGATCAGCACTGCATCGGTGCCTTCAACGGCAAGGCATCTCGCGTCTGCCTGATGTGGCGGGCGACAAGCCGAAGCGGCAGCGGTTCAAACGCTACCCGATGGGGGTCTTTCACATCGACATCGCAGAGCTTCAGACCGCCGAAGGCAAGCTCTATCTGTTCGTGGCCATCGACCGCGACCTGCCAAGTTCGCGGTCGCCCAGTTGGTCGGCAAGGCAGACCGGAAGACGGCATGGGAGTTCCTCGAACACCTTCTGACGGTTGTGCCCTGCCGCATCCACACGGTGCTGACCGACAACGGCATCCAATTCGCCGATCAGCCGCGCAACCGGAACACACCCTGGTCGCGGCAGATGCGCTTGGACATGATCTGCGAGGCCAACGGGATCGAGCATCGGCTGACGAAACCCAATCATCCCTGGACCAAGGGCCACGTCGAGCGGATGAACCGCACGATCAAGGAAGATGAGGCGGAAAAGCCGATCCACTGGATCGGCCTGCCGAATGGCAAACGCTTCCACTACGACCAGCTGCGCGCGCACCTGACCGACTTCATGGCCGCCTACAACTTTGCGCGCAGGCTCAAGAGGCTGAGCGGGCTCACGCCCCAGGAATACATCCGCAAGATCTGGACTTCAGAGCCGGACAGATTCATCCTAAACCCGATCCACCAGATGCCGGGACTGGATACCCAGGCAGATCCCCGTGGTCGTGGCGCTGCGCCACTGTGGTCCAGAGAGATCAGGAGGACACGGCCACCGGGGCTTCTCGCGGTGGTTCAGGTCCAAGGCAGCATCCATCAGAACGCGACCTTCGGATCGGGCCGCGAAGCGCTGGACATCATCACCTTCCGGAAGCCGTCAACGGCTGCGGTAGCAATGGCGAGCGCCTGCGCCTCGTTCAGATTGGCGAACCGAGTGGTCCAGCCGATCTCGGCTTACCAGTTCGACCATGTTCTTCAATGCGGCGCAGAGCGCGGCCTGTTCACGTTCGTCGGGACCGAACTGCTCGGCAGCATCTTCCGGGGAATGCCCGAGCGCAGCACGAAGACGATGCCGCTCAAGGTCAGGCGATCATCGCACCGCGGGTGGGCGCCCTTGGGCTTGGCGGGTTCGGGCAGAGGAAGCGGCGCAACCGCCGTCCAGACATCGTCGGAGACAAGGGGCCTGCTCACGGCCCCTCACCGCACGAGAGCCGGCTTTGTCAGGCGCTGTCAGTTCGAGTGGCGACCCGTGGTCCAGTCCGAGAAGTTCACCCCAGCTCACCACGCGGTCACGAGGTCTGGACGCTGCCGTCCGTCTTCCAGCAGAGCGGATAGGATTCCGGAACCGGGCCGCCCTTGTAGTCGACCGGCCCTGCCGCCTCCAGGCCCTCCAGCCGCAGGCACTGCCGCACGATTTCCGGGATCATCACACAGCCGATCGCGACGCCGAGGCATTCGTGGATGCCCAGCCCGAAGTGGAACATGTTGCCGGTGGGGCGCGTCGGATCGAAGCGCTCCGCATCGGGGAACACCGCGGAATCGAACATGGCCGAATGCGTCAGCGCGAACACGATCGTGCCCGGCTCGATCTCGGCCGCGTGATCGGTTCCGCCGGACAGCACAACCGCCTGCTCGCAAGTGCGGAAGAAATACGGGAAGGCCGGCTTGAACCGCATCGCCTCGAACACATGGCCGTCGAACTCCGACGGGTCGTCGGCCGCCGCCGCGGCGCGCGCCCTGGCGAAGACCTCGGGCCGGGCCAGCAGTCCGGCGATCGCGTTGACGGCGGCGTGCGACGTGGTCTCGACGGCTCCGACCAGCAATCCGCCCGTGTTGACGACCGCGCGTGTCGGATCGAACCTGAGCGATTGCGACAGCGCCAGACGCATCAGGCGCGACAACGGGTCGTCGCCGATCTGCCCAGCCTGCATTTCCTGGCCGCGGCGCTGCGCCAGCGCGCCGAGATAGGCCGCCATCTCGGCATTCGCGGTCTCATGCCTGGTAACGATGTCGTCGTGCTGCGCCTTGGAAAGCCCGTCCCACGAATAGTTCCAGAACTCGTCGATCTGGTTCCAGTACGACCATTCGAAAAGCTTGCGGGGATCGCTGTCGGCGAAGCCGAACCTCTCCTGCACCAGGGCGATCGGAACCGCGCGCGCAAGTCCGTTGACGGCGTCGATCGTGCCATTGGCGTTCTTCAGAAGCGCGGCCGCCTTGTCGGCGACGAAGGCGCGGATGCCGGGGATGTCCTCGCGGTCTAGGATCGCACGCATGATCGACTTTTCGCGCCAATGCATGGCCGTGTCGTCCTGCGCCATCCAGTAACCGCCCATCTTCGGGACATAGGGCGCCACGCTGAACGCGTCATGCCGGCGCAGGATGGTCGCGCAGTCGTGGAACCGCGTCACAAGGGTCAGTTCCGGCATCGCGAGGATCGGCCGGTGGGCGCGCAGTTCCGCAAAGAACGGCAGCGATTCCTCGAACATCCAGCGCCGCACCATCGGCCAGCGCCTGTCTGCCGACGTCTCGTCGATCTGCTCCAGATAACTCGCCATGAGACGCCCTCAAAAGGTCTTCAGGAATTCGATGATCGCGTTGCGCTCGTCGGGGCTCAGCCCCTGCGGTGGATAAAGATGGCCTGTCCTGTGGTTGCCAGGCAGGCTCGTGTCGAAGCGGAACCGCCCCGGCGCGTCCTCGCTTACGAACCCGAGCCGCTCGCGGTCCAACTCGCGGCCGCCGGTCCAGAACACGGCGCGGCGCTCCTCGACCGGCGAGAGCAGTTCATGGACGGTCGCCACGGAACCGTTGTGCAGATAAGGGCCCGAGGTCCAGATGCCCGGCAGCGGGCTGGCCTTGAGATCGAAGGGGGACGACGGCTCATAGGGCTGCGGCAACCCGCCCGGCGTCACCGGCGGCCGCAGGCGGAATCCGAACAGGGCCGCCTGCTGCTCCTCGCTCACGTTCGCCTCCCTGATCAACCGCACAAGGATCGCCTCGGTCGTGTTGAGAAGATAGTTCCCCGCAGGCAGCACAGCGGCGCCATCGTTCACCGGAGCGGTTGCCGGGCCCGTGCGCACCATGCGCGCCAGGAACGAGTTCATGTAGGCGGGATCGGTGCCGATCTCGCGATAATCGACGCGGCCGATCTCGATGAACGTCTTCTTGAAAAAGTTCTTCTCGGGGTCCGTGCGACGGTAAGGCGGCGCATTGTGGCAGCCGAGGCAGTGCTGCCGGTAAAGCTCCGCACCGCTCGCGGCGAGATCCCGGTCGATCGGGCCAAACAGCGCCTCGTCCCATTTTGGCGGCTGGAGACCCTCGATCCAGCTCTCGACCGCCTCAAGCTCGTTCAGCAGGACGCTCGACGCATACCAGCCGGAAGGGTCCCCCGAGAGCGTGGAGGTGCCGAACACGCCCAGCACTTCGCCGGCATTGCGCGCGATCGGGCTTGACCCGATGGGCGTCCACTGCACGAATTCGAGATGGGGCGCGAGCCAGAGCGAGGGATAGCTGGTCGGCGCACTCACGGAGCGCAGATTGTGCGGGGTGCCCTGGTCGAGCACCGCGAGCGCGTTGACGATCTGGGTCATCGCATCGACGCGCCCGAAGCCGGATTGAAGCGTCGGGCGCCGGATCACGGCCTCGCCCGCGATCCGGGACTGGAAATCGGCGAGTTGCAGCCGGAGCTCGGCCGCCCCGGTCGGCGTCGGATTGACAAGAAGGCGGCCCGCGAATTTCTCGAATGCAGCCTCATCGAAGAAGGTGCGTGTGATCGCATCGGCGAGGACGGCGTAAAAACTGTCGAAATCGAAATTGGCCGCGCCGCCGTCGATCCTGATCCGCTGACCCTCGACGGTCACGTTCGCCGTGTGACACGCCGCGCATGTAAGCCCCAGGTCGGGTCCGGTCACGCTCGGAGCCGGGTCGAGCGCCAGGCCGATGGGAAGCCCGCCGGGGTTCAACGGATGGGGTCCGTCCGCCGGTATCAGGCCGAAGCGCTGCAGATAGGCGGAATCGGCGAACATGCCTGCGCCGTCGGGCTGTTCGAGGGCCATGAACCAGGCATAGGGGACCATGCGCGAGCCTTGCGGCGTGAAGTAGTAGAGTTCGCGCGTTTCCTTCGACCAGCCCTGATCGAGGAACTTCACCGGTGACGATTGCGCCCAAGCCGCTGCAAAAGGCGCAGTGACGGTCATGACTACGCTGGCGAGAATCGCGCGGAATGGGCTGCGTGTCACGGCGTTTTCCTGTTCGGTCTTTCTTGCGACAGGCAACGGCTGGGTCGGCCCCCGTTCGAAGAAACGGGCAAGACAGCTTGGGATGAAACGGACGTCAGAGCGATTTCGGATATTGGAATCGGATTATACACCAATCTCCGCGACAATCTAGGCTCGGGTCTCACAACCGATGGATGACGGTTGCGGCCAGGGCGTGGGCGGAGAG